>NZ_JBSGZJ010000300.1:0-8985 GCF_053610925.1 Streptomyces sp. NPDC054847
GTCGCGGGGCGTATCGAGTGTCTCCTGTGGGTGCGATGTCCGGGATGTTCTGCCGTCAAGCGGCCGGCGAGTCGAGCAGCGGGGCCGGCGTCACCCGCAGGGTCATGAGAGGCAGCAGGTCCGCGACCCGGTGCGGCCGGTGGGCGGCTATGCCTGGTGGCGCGGGGGCGAGGGGGACGAGGACGTCGGAAGGCTGCGGGGTGCCGGACGCGGCGTCGGCCTCGACGTCGCCGTGCAGCCAGAGGGTGAGCATGTAGAGCTCGGGAACGGACAGCAGTCTGGGCTGGAACGGGGTTCCCGTCGATTCGGCCTGACGCAGGGCGCGTTCGGTCGAGTCGAGGTAAGGGCCCTCGAAGAAGTGGGAGAAGGTCCAGCCGTCCGGCGTGAGCATGGTGTCCGCGGCGGCCACGGTGCGGTCGCCGCTGCGGATCAGGAAACGCCAGCCGGTGAGCCTGGTGTGCGGTGTGCGGCCGCTCGGCACGATCCGGTCCAGTACATGGACCGGCAGCGGCAGTTCGGCGCTCAGGGGCCCCTGGACGGACCTCAGAGCGGGGGTTCGGGCCTCGCGGACGGCTGTGGGGGAACCGAGTGCCGCGAGGACGCTTCGCAGGGCAGGCGCGGGGGCCGGGGGGACAAGCAGCGGCATGGTGGGTCGCCTCTCACTCAGGAGACACGGTGGAGCGTGAAGGTGCGGACGTCACTGTCTGCGTGCGGGGCGGCCAGCCGCCGGAAGACACCGGATACGAACTCACCGCCCTCGCGGAGTTTATACGACGCGTGTTCACGTAATGTTTCCGCTACCCGTCGCGGGTATTTCGGGCAAGGCGTGAACCGGCCCGTTTCATGCGGCATTTCTGGCGCTTTCCCGTGCTGTCGAGGCCGCGGCCTGCGGTTTCGGCTCCGGCGCGGTAGGCCGAATCAAGCCTGTGGTTTTCACCGCCGTCCGTGCCTGCAATTGCTGTTTGCCTCATGCCAGGGGAATGTGCCTGTGGGGCGTCTGTGTCCAGACTACCGGCCGCCGAGTCCGCGTGGGGCGTTATGGATCAATGAGGCTGGGCATTATCGTCCGTGACGTGAGCGGACCTCGCCACGTGGGACCCACACGAGGAGGGACCCTTCGATGGGGGAGAAGGTCGAGGCAGGCGGGTTCGACCTGTCCGATCGGCAACGGTACCGAGGCAAGCTGCAACAGTGCCTGGCCGGCCTGGGGCGGCTTCTGGCGGAGAAGAGGTTCGACCGGCCCAAGAATCTGATGGGGCTCGAGATAGAGCTGAATCTCGCGGGTGCGGACGGGATGCCTCGGATGATGAATGCCGAAGTTCTCTCCCGTATCGCCAGTCCCGATTTCCAGACCGAGCTCGGCATGTTCAATCTGGAAGTAAACATCGTCCCGCACCGATTGGGCGGCCGTGTGCTCGACCAGCTGGCGGAGGAGTTGCACACCGGGCTGGGATATGCCGATCGCAAGGCGCAGGAGCTCGGTGCCGGGATCGTGATGATCGGCATTCTGCCGACGCTGGCGCAGCAGGATCTGGTATCCGCGAACCTCTCCGACGTGGATCGTTACATGCTGCTCAACGATCAGATCGTGGCGGCACGCGGGGAGGACTTCACCCTCGACATCGAGGGGGTGGAACGGCTCACGTGCACATCCGCGTCGATCGCGCCGGAAGCCGCCTGCACGTCGGTGCAGCTGCATCTGCAGGTCACCCCGGGCCGGTTCGCCGACGTGTGGAACGCCGCGCAGGCGGTGGCCGCCGTGCAGGTCGCCGTCGGCGCCAACGCGCCGTTCCTGTTCGGCAAGGAGCTCTGGCGCGAATCGCGGCCGCCGCTCTTCCAGCAGGCCACGGACACCCGCCCGCCGGAGCTCCAGGCGCAGGGGGTGCGCCCGCGGACCTGGTTCGGTGAGCGCTGGGTGGACTCGGCCTACGACCTCTTCGAGGAGAACATCCGGTACTTCCCCTCGCTGCTGCCCTTCTGCGACGACGAGGACCCGCTGCGGGTGCTGGAGGACGGCGGAGTGCCGCGGCTCCAGGAGCTGGTCCTGCACAACGGCACGATCTACCGCTGGAACCGTCCGGTGTACGCGGTCGTCGACGGCGTCCCCCACCTGCGGGTGGAGAACCGCGTGCTGCCCGCCGGGCCGACGGTGACCGACGTGATCGCCAACGCCGCCTTCTACTACGGTCTGGTGCGAGCGCTCGCGGAGGACGCTCGTCCGGTGTGGACGCGGCTGCCCTTCGCGGCCGCCGACGATAACTTCGCGACCGCGTGCCGGCACGGTATCGACGCCGAGCTCCAGTGGCCCCGTCCCGGTCGTGGCGGCGTCACACAGGTGCCGGTCGTCAAGCTGGTCCGGGACGAGCTGCTGCCGCTGGCCGCGGCGGGTCTCGACGCGTGGAACGTGGCGCCCGCCGATCGCGACCTCTATCTCGGCGTGATCGAGGAGCGGTGCCGGCGCCGGATGAACGGAGCCTCCTGGCAGGCGGACACCTATCACCGCGCCCGTGAGGCGGGGCTGGAGCGTGAGGTGGCGCTGGCGGCGATGACCCGTCGCTACTGCGAGCTGATGCGTGAGGGACAGCCGGTGCACACATGGCCGGTGGGATTCCCGGGGGCGCGCTCCTGACCGACCCGCGCGTGCGGCCGCGGGGCGGCCAGGCGCGTGCGCGGGACCTGGCTGCGACCGCCGTAGGTTCGTCGGGCAAGCTGTGACGTCCCATGCGGTGGAGCAACTGGAGGCTGTAGTGCAGGCGCAGGCGGGAGACGCGGCCGGGTCCTTTCCGCGGGAGGCGGTGTCGCGCAGGACCCTCCGGTCGGAGATGCTGCTCGTGCTGGCCCTATCGCTCGGCGCCAGTGGTGTGTCCGCGCTGATCAGCTTCATCGGATCGCTGACGAAACCGGGCGGGCTGAAGGACCAGGCCGCGACGCTCAACGGGTCCTTCGCGCCGGGGCGGCCATGGCTCGATCTGGCCTGGCAGCTCTTCGGGATCGCGACGGCGCTGGTGCCCGTCGTGCTCGTCGCGCATCTGCTGGTCCGCGAGCGTGCCGGGCTCTCCTCGATCGGTTTCGACCGGAGCCGGCCCTGGTCCGACATCGGCCGTGGCGCGCTCGTCGCCGCCGGTATCGGCAGCGCCGGACTGGCCTTCTACCTGGTGGCGAGGGCCTCCGGTTTCAACCTCACCGTCGTGCCGGAGGCGCTGCCCGAGGTCTGGTGGAAGTACCCGGTGCTGATCCTCTCCGCGATCCAGAACTCCGTGGTCGAGGAGGTGATCGTCGTCGGGTATCTGCTGCGCCGGCTCGATCAGCTCGGCTGGACACCGATGGCCGCGCTGGTCGCGAGCTCGGTGCTGCGCGGCTCGTACCACCTGTACCAGGGCATCGGCGGGTTCGTCGGCAACATGGTGATGGGCGTGGTCTTCGTGCTGCTGTACCGGAGATGGGGCCGGGTGGGGCCGCTGGTGGCGGCGCACGCGCTGCTCGACATCGTCGCCTTCGTCGGATACGGGCTGCTGTCCGGGAAGGTGGACTGGCTTCCCACGCCGTGAGCGGCGGCCCGGCAGCGCGACCGAGGGGGTGCACGGCGGACGCCGTGGACCCCCTCGGTCGTGGTGCGTTCAGGGAGTGGTGAGCAGTTCGCCGTCGACCACGGTCACCGCGCGCCCGGTCAGCAGGGTGCGGTCGCCGCGCAGCGAGGTGCGGACCAGGCCGGAGCGGGCGGACGCCTGGAGGCCGGTCAGCTCGTCGCGGCCGAGGCGCGCGGACCAGAAGGGCGCGAGTGCCGTGTGGGCGCTCCCGGTGACCGGGTCCTCGTCGATGCCGACCTGGGGGAAGAAGCCGCGGGAGACGAAGTCGTAGCTGGCGGAGGCGTCCGCCGCGGCGGCGGTGGCGATGATGCCGCGCTCGGAATACGCGACCAGGGCGGCGAAATCGGGCTCCAGAGCACGCACGGACTGCTCGTCGGCCAGTTCGACCAGCAGGTCCCCGATGTGGGGCCCGGTGTCATGGGCGGAGAGCACCTTCGCGCCGAGCGCCTCCGCGACGCCGTCGGGGACCGTCACCTCCCGCAGTGGGGCGGTGGGGAAGTCGAGGGTGATCGTGCCGTCCTCGTGCGCGGTCGTCCGGAGGTTGCCGCACCGCGCGGTGAAGCGCACCGTGCCCTTCGCCGCCCCCGTGGTGTGCAGCACGTGTGCGGTGGCCAGGGTGGCGTGGCCGCACATGTCGACCTCGGTGGCCGGGGTGAACCAGCGCAGTGCCCAGTCCGCGTCGCTCCCGGCGGGCAGGGGATGGGCGAAGGCGGTCTCCGAGAGGTTCAGCTCCGCCGCGACGTTCTGGAGCCAGGTGTCGGGAGGGAATCCGGTGGAGTCCAGCAGCAGCACTCCGGCGGGATTGCCGGCGAAGGGACGGTCGGTGAAGGCGTCGACGATTCGAATCCGCATGGGCCCGACCGTAGAGCTCCGGCGAACGGGCAGGCCAAGGCCAATTCGAGGTCGGCGGCCCGGAGATGCCTTGTCGTTCGCTTGTTTCCGATATATCGTTGACGCATCGCGACTGATCAACGATGGAAGGAGCGTAGCGATGCGTTCACGTGGAAACGGGCCGGAAGGCGGCCGCGGACACTGCGGGCCCGGCCATCACGGTTGGGGTGAGTACGAGGGCCGTCGCGCGGCGTTCGGGCCCTGGGGACCGCCGTTCGGCGGGCCTTTCGGTGGCGGACGCGGGCGTGGCGGCGGCCGGGGCAGGGCGCGGCGCGGCGATGTGCGCGCCTCGATCCTGGCCCTGCTGAAGAACCGCCCGATGCACGGTTACGAGATGATCCAGGAGATCGACGAGCGCAGCGGCGGGGCATGGAAGCCCAGCCCCGGGTCCGTCTATCCGACCCTCCAGATGCTGGAGGACGAGGGTCTGATCGTCAGCGAGAGCGACGGCGGCAAGAAGCTGTTCACGCTGACCGACACCGGGCGCGCCGAGGCCGAATCGGGGCCGGAGGCTCCCTGGGAGGAGGCCGGCCGCGGTGTCGACTGGGACACGGTCAACGAGATCCGGCAGGCCGGCTTCGGTCTGATGGAGGCGTTCGGCCAGGTCTGGAAGTCGGGCAACGCCGAGCAGCGGCAGAAGGCCGTCGCCGTGATCAACGAGGCCCGCAAGAAGCTCTACCTGATCCTGGCCGACGAACACTGAGCCGGGCGTGAAGGGCCCCGCGTCGGCGCGGGGCCCTTCTGCTGTGCCCGCGGCCGGCTCCTTCCGTGGAGGGCTGCCCGGCCGGCCCGCGCGGCCGCTGGTCAGGCCACCAGTCCGCCCAGCTTCCGGAGCGACTCGTTGAGCGCCGCGGTCGCCGAGTCCTTCAGCTTGCCGGCCATGAGCGAGACGGCCGCGCCGGTGAACTCGCCGTCGATGCGCACATCGGTCGCGCCGCCGGCCGGGGTGAGCGAGTAGCGGGTACCCACGACGACGGACATCGGTCCCTTGCCCCTGATGGCGAGCACCCGCTCGGTCTCCAGTTCCTCCACGGTCCAGGTCACTTCGGCCGGGAAACCCATCAGCTTCATGTTCTCCGCGAAGGTGGCGCCCGTCTCCAGCGGTTCGGGGCCGCCCGCGGGGAAGCTCGTGTGAGTGGCGTTCCAGCGGCCGTACGAGGAGAAGTCGGTGAGCTGGGCCCAGACCTTCGCGGCCGGTGCCTCGATGCGCGCCTCCGCGGTGACTTCGGCCATGCGACCACCCCTTCGTGTCGGGTTCCGGTGCGCGGACCGTAGCCGTGGGTGCGGGAACATTCAATACTGACGCCATGTCAGATGTGCGGTCCGGTCGGTCGGCACCGGCACGGCCGCAGGGGGAGACTCAGGGTCGGTCGGCGGCTTGTCATCCGCAAGGAGGAGGAAACGCCCGGGTGTGCCCAACTCCGGTGGGATGCGCAAATGCTTCCCCGCGTGGACGCCGGGGCCGCGGATGCCTGATGAGGTGGAAGGCGTGCGAAGTCCTGCCCCGTGGCTGCCCCGGCAGCACGCTGCCCTCCCCGTCCGTGCCGATCTCGAAGCCGCGCTCACCGTGGAGCTGGCATCGGTGGTCGCCGGTGCCCGCAGGAGGGCGCTGCGGGACGGCGACAGGCAGATCGACACCGCCCATCTCCTCCACTCCCTGTTGGAACAGGGCCCCGAGGTCCGGGCCGTGTTCGGGTCACCCGCCCAAGTGGCGCGTGTGCTCGGCTACCTCGTCCAGCGCAGCATCGGTTACGGGCTCGCCTGGCAGGGCTCCGTCGAGGACTCGGGCGCACTGCCGGTGGTGCGGGAGGGCGGTGCGCCACGGCTGCCGTCACCGGGCGCTGTGGGGCCCGATGCGGCACAGGCGGCCGGTGCCGCGCTGCCCCACCTGCCGGGCTGGTCACCGTCGGCCGTGACCGCCTTGGCGGGTGCGCTGGCCAGGGCGAGGCTCCGCGGGGACACCCGCGCCGAGGGGATCGACGTACTGGCCCGCATCGCGGCCGACCGGGACTGCCGGGCCGCCGAAGTGCTGCGCAGGGCCGGTGTCGACGTGCCGCTGCTGGCGGCGCGGATCGCGGAACGGGTGTCCGCGGGGCCCGCCGCCCGGTCGGCCCCCGGGTTGCCGGCCCGGAAGCATCTCGACATGTGTCACAGGGATGACGGTGCTGACTGCTGCTGACATGATGTGCCGATGCAGGCATCTCAGGGAAGGAGCGCCGGCCTGGGACTCGCCCTGGGCTCGGCGTTCGCGTTCGGTGGATCGGGTGTCGCGGCCAAGCCGCTGATCGAGGCGGGACTCGACCCCCTCCATGTCGTGTGGCTACGGGTCGCGGGCGCCGCGCTCGTGATGCTCCCGCTGGCCTGGCGTCACCGAGGACTGCTGAGGCGCAGGCCCGCGCTGCTGGCCGGTTTCGGTCTGCTGGCCGTGGCGGGCGTGCAGGCGTGCTACTTCGCCGCGATCTCCCGCATCCCTGTCGGCGTCGCACTGCTCATCGAGTACCTGGCCCCCGCGCTCGTGCTCGGCTGGGTCCGCTTCGTCCAGCGCAGGCCGGTGACCAGGGCCGCCGCCGCGGGTGTCGTGCTGGCGGTCGCGGGCCTCGCGTGTGTCGTGGAGGTATGGGCGGGGCTGCGGTTCGACGTGCTCGGCCTGCTGCTCGCCCTCGGCGCCGCTTGCTGTCAGGTGGGCTACTTCGTCCTGTCCGACCAGGGCGGCGACAGCGACGACGCCCCCGACCCGCTGGGTGTGATCGCGTACGGCCTCCTCATCGGCGCCCTGGTGCTGACGGTCGTGTCCCGGCCGTGGGGCATGGACTGGTCACTGCTCGCCGGTAGCGCCGACATGGGGGGAACCGAGATCCCGGCCGCGATGCTGCTGGCGTGGATCGTGCTGATCGCCACCGTGCTCGCGTACGTCACCGGTGTCGTGTCGGTGCGCAGGCTCTCGCCTCAGGTGGCCGGTGTCGTCGCGTGCCTCGAGGCGGTCATCGCGACCGTGCTGGCATGGGTGCTGCTGCGTGAGCACCTTTCCGCGCCGCAGATCTTCGGTGGCGCGGTCGTCCTGTTCGGGGCGTTCATCGCGCAGTCCCAGGCGCCCCGGCCGCCGTCCGGGCCGGTGGCGGCCGGTGGGCCGGAGGCTCTGCCCGTGGTGGCCGACGACGGGTCCGCCGCCGGCGAGTTGTCCGCGGGCCACCGTGCCCCGTAGGGTGGCGATCATGCATTCGACCGTACTTCCGCCGCCCGCCGCCTAGCGCGGGCGGACGTTCTCAAGGAGATCCGGCTCGGGGTGTCTTCCCCGAGCGGTCGGTGCTGCCCGCGTGACTGAGCCGAGCGATCAGCCGTCCCGTTCTTCATACGGAGAAGTCACGTGTCGAATTCCTCTTCAACTCCTGCTGTCGGCGTGCCCGCCATCATGTCCGTGGGCCGTGGTCTGACCTGTCTCGTCTTCGCCGGGTTCGCCTGGGGGACCGCCGGAGCCGCCGCCTCGCTCGTCTTCCAGGTGAGCGATCTGGGGCCGCTCGCCCTGTCGTTCTGGCGGTGCGCCGGCGGGCTCCTGATGCTGCTGCCCGTCCTCGCGATGCGCGCCCGGCGTCGCCGGGGGGCCGCCGCTCCCGCCGAACCGCGCCGGCGGAGGGTGCTGCGCATCCTCGCCACGGGTGTCGGCCTCACCGTCTTCCAGAGCGCTTACTTCGCGGCCGTCGAGGCGACCGGCCTCGCCGTGGGAACCGTCGTGACGCTGGGCGCCGGTCCTGTGCTCATCGCCGTGGGGGCACGGCTCACCATGGGCGAGCGACTGGGCCGCGGCGGGATCCTGGCCGTCGCGGGGGCGCTGGCGGGGCTCGGCGTCCTCGTCCTCGGCGGAGAGGGGGCGGAGGTCCGGCCGACGGGCGTCGCGCTCGCCGTGCTGTCGGCCGCCGGATACGCGGCGATCACCCTGCTGACGCGCCGGCTCGGCCGGGACGGAGGCGGCGGTGACTCGCTGTCCACCACCGCGTGGGCGTTCGCGATCGGGTCCGTGGGGCTGCTGCCGATGGCGATCGGCGAGGGGCTCCTGCCGCACACGGCGGAGGCGGCCAGGGTCATCGGGCTGCTGGTCTACGTCGCCGCTGTACCGACGGCTCTCGCCTACGCCCTCTACTTCGCGGGCGCGGCCGTTGTCAGGGCGGCGACCGTCTCCGTGATCATGCTGCTCGAGCCGGTGAGCGCGGCGGTCATCGCGGTGACCCTGCTGGGCGAGCGCCTGACGCCGGCCACGGTGGCGGGGACGCTGCTGCTGCTCACGGCGGTCGCCGGTCTCGCGGTGGCGGAGGCGCGGGGCGCCGCGGTCCGGAGGCGGGTGCCGGCCACGGCGTGAGGCGGCCTCTCGGGGCGCTGGAAGCGGCCCTGCCGACCCCCGTTCGGCAGGGCCGCGGCGCATGCACCGGCGCGGCGCCGCAGAGGGTGGCGGCGCCGCAGAGGTAGGCGGGGGGCGGCGTCGCCGGGGCGAGGGCCGGCGCCGGGTCCGGCCGGC
>NZ_JBSGZJ010000301.1:0-8971 GCF_053610925.1 Streptomyces sp. NPDC054847
GTGTCAGGGCCGCGCCCCCACAGGCTGTTCTGTGGCCGCTGCTAGGCGGCGGTGATGCGCTTGACCGCTTCGCGGGTGAGCGCGCGGTCGTGCGGTGCGCGGTCGAGGGCCCGGTGGAGGGTGAGTCCTTCGACGAGTGCGTCGAGCTGGCGGGCGGTGTCGGGGTCGAAGTGCCGTTCCAGGAGGTGCCGGCTGCGGAGCATCCACGCCTGGGTCAGTTCCCGGTACTCCGGGCGTCGGGCGGCGAGGGTGTAGAGCTCGTGCGTGAGGACCAGGTCACGTTGCGGTCCCTCGGAGAGGGTGTGGATGAGGTCGGTGACGGCCTCACGCGCCTGGTCCGGGCTGTCGACGGGGCCCAGGTGGTGCTCGAAGACGGCGACGAAGTGGTCGGCGAAGCGGGTGAAGGCTTCGCGGAGCAGGTCGTCGATGCCGGCGAAGTGGTAGGTCATCGAGCCGAGCGGGACGCCGGCACGGGTGGCGATCTTGCGGTGGGACACGCCGGCGATGCCCTCCTCGGCGATGTGATCGAGGGTGGCGGCGATGATCCGTTCGCGTCGCTGGGGGTCGGTGTGTCCGGTGGCCATCGGGTGCCGTGTCTCAGAGGGCGCGGATCGGCCGGGCGGGGTTGCCGACGGCGACGACGTCGGCGGGGACGTCCTTGGTGACGACGGAGCCGGCCCCGATGACGCTGTTGTCGCCGATGGTCACGCCGGGGCAGACGATGACGCCTCCGCCGAGCCAGACGTTGTCGCCGATGGTGATGGGCAGGGCGGCCTCCAGCTTGTCGCGTCGCGGCTGGGGCTCCAGCGGGTGGGTGGGGGTGAGGAGTTGGACGTTCGGGCCGATCTGGCAGTCCTCGCCGATGGTGATCCGGGCGACGTCGAGCGCGGTCAGGTTGTAGTTGACGAAGGTGCGGGCCCCGATGGTGATGTTGCTGCCGTAGTCGACGTACAGCGGCGGGCGCACCTCGACGTCCTCGCCCGCTGAGGCGAGCAGCTCTTCGAGGATCGGCCGGGCCTTCGCCGGGTCCTCGAGGTGGGCGGTCTGGTAGCGGGCGGCGAGCCGCACGGCCTGCTGTTGCCTGCGGGTGATCGCCGGGTCGTCGGCGATGTAGAGGTCGCCCGCGAGCATGCGCTCGAGGTTGGTGCGCGGGTCGCCAGCAAAGTAGTCCGTCGCCATGCGTACGACCGTACACTCCAGAAGGTACGTTCGTACACTCCCGCTGCTCGTCAGTGTGCCCGGCACGACGGACGCACCGATCCGCGGAGCACGGCGTTTCGTGACGGCCGATCGCCGCGGATGCCCGCGGCACAGGCCCCGGCCGGGTTCACGTCCCTCCCCTGTCCAGGTCCCGTTCCGATCGTTCGAGGTCGTTGTCGCGCACGACATGCATGGCCGCCTCCTCGGCGCCGGCCGCGCCCGCGTCGATGCCCACGTCGGAGGCGAAGAGCTCCTTGTCGGTGTCCGGGTGGGCGCCCTCGTCCGGCGCGACCAGCCGTCCCGCCCGTTCGGTCCCCGCCTCGGGATCGATCGGCTCCCCGTCACCGCCGGGCAGGTCGCCGATGCCGTCCGACTCGTCCGCTCCGGCGTCGGGCAGCTCTTGGGCCAGCCGCTGCTCGAGGGTCTCGCCGTCGTGCTGCTCCGCCGCGGTGGTACCGGTCTTTTCCACCCCGAGCGGCCTCTCCGGCGGCGAATAGCCCTCGTCGAGGATGTCGTCGTAGCTGCGCTCGCCCACTGTGTTCTGGAGGTCCAGTGGTGCGGCGTCCTCCTGCTCTTCGTTGCTGCCCGTCGGCTGATATACGTCGTCCGCCATGCTGCCCTCGGTCATCATCACCGCCTCCGTTCTCCGCGGGCCGGCCCCGCTCCGTTCGGCGCGGGCCGCTCCTCCGGGGTCGCACGGTGCGCCCCGCCGGATCGATCTCCTTCGTCTTCTTCTGTAACCCGTCCGGGAGCGCCGGGCGACGTCACGACCGTGGGCGGTCGCTCGGGGCCGGCGGGCGATGCCGCGTGCGGCCCGCGCGGCGAGCCTGACGCCGACGGGCAGCTTCGTCCCTGCCTGAGACATGTGACCGGTCAACGACGATCTGCTCCTGTCGCGAGGGAGGCGGACACCGTCGCGGGTGCCCGTGACCGGCAGCGTGAACCCTGCGGCCGCCGTCCCCCGGCGCAGCCGTGGCGAACGCCGTCCCGCTACGCGCCGTAGGCGTCCCTGCGGGGCTGTGGACCGACATCCGCGGAGCGGCCGGCGCGCCGTGCGGCACGGGTACCCGCCAGTACGCTCTCCGGCCGGTGCCCAGCCGTGCCGTGGCGGCCCGGGACCGCACGCATGCTCCGTTGTTCAGCTGCTCAGCTGCTCAGCATGGGCTCACAGCTTGTTGGGCTCCGCGTTCCTGGCCGGGTCGGTCAGTTCGATGCCCGCCGGGATGAACCCGGTCTGGCCCTTCGCGGCAAGGCTCTTCAGGTGCTGCTGGTAGCGCTCCGGAGAGACGATCTTGACGTTGAAGAGCATCCGGGCATGGTCGACACCGCAGAGCTCGGCGCACTTGCCCCTGTAAGTGCCCTCCCTGCTGGGCGTGACCTCGAAGGCGTTGACGTTGTGACCGGGGAAGACGTCCTGCTTGAACAGGAACGGGACCACCCAGAACGAATGGATGACATCACGCGAGGAGAGAACGAAACGGACCTTCTCCCCCTTGGGCAGCCACAGCGTCGGACCGGGGTTGCCGTTCTGCGGGTTCCGGGTGCCGGGGATCCCTGCGTCGTAGACGCCCTCGGCACCCGCCGGGAAGTCCTTGCGGAACCGGTCCGGGAACGTGCCCAGGAGGGGGCTCCCCTGCGCGTCGCCCGTCTCGGGCCTGCCGTCCACGTCCTCGACGTAGTTGAAACCCCAGCTCCACTGGTAGCCCACCACACCGATGGTGTGAGCCGGTTTCTCGGACAGCTCCAGGAGCTTCGACTCGTCCCGCGCCGTGAAGTAGAAGAACACCGACACGATGATGATCGGGACCACGGTGTACAACGCCTCGATCGGCATGTTGTACCTGGTCTGCGGAGGGATGTCGACGTTCGTACGGCTGCGCCGGTACCAGATGACACTCCACAGGATCAGCCCCCAGACCAGCGCGCCCGTGGCCAGCGCAGCCGCCCACGAGCCCTGCCACAGGGAGAGGATCCGCGGCGCCTCCTCCGTCACCGGGGTCGGCATACCGAGCCGCGGGAAGTCCGCCCAGTTGTACGAGCATCCGGAAGCGGTGCCGAGGATCAGCCCCGCGATGAGGACCTGCGGCAGCTTCCGCCGCATCGGTCGCCGGGACAGGGGGGTGGAGCCGTAGGCGCTCACGGAACTTCTCCAGGGGTCGTGCCGGCCAACCCTCGGCGGCCGGTCGCCGACCCTCGGGCAGGCAGAGAGGCGTGTCTTCCCGGCCAAGCTATGGGCGTCGCCCTGGAAACGCCGACCAACGCGCCGCCCGATGCCCCGAAGGGGTGGAGTTCCGGCGGCTCCGGACGAAAGGCCCGCGAGCCGGGTTTCCGCAGTGCTCGCGGCAACGCGTCAGCAGCGTTGCGGGGCAACGCCGGGCAACGGTTACGCGCATGCCGCTCCGACCAGCGGGAACAGGCGCCGTCCGCGGAGAGAGCCGGTGCCAACAGCGATCGCTGTTGCACTTCTTTTCCGGTCGCGGAGCGCATCGGTCCCACCGCCCGCCATTCTGTGATTCCCCGCTCCGGCAATCCGCCGGAAGCGTGAAGCCCCGTTGCCCTGGCACGGGTTGAATGGACGGAGATCCTGGTGGACCGGCCTCTGTTGTCTCAGAGAGCGACCCTGGTGTTCCTGCTGGCCCTGATCGGCGGCGTGACCGCGGGAGTTCTGACCGCGCTCGCCGGCGAGGGAACGCCCCGCAGCGTCCTCGCGGGCCTCGCGACCGCCGGGCTGTCGGTGCCCTTCTTCAACCGCCTCATCGCCGCCGAGACCGCCGGCTGCCGTGAAGCGGCGGGCGCCGGTGCCGGGGAGGCGGAGGACCGTGGGTGAGCTGCGACCTCTCGGCACCGATCTCACCGAGGCGTCCCGCGCTCTCGCCCAGGCGCTGCGGGAGCTGTTCGAAGGGATGGAGGTCTCCGTACGACGCTATGCGGCGCGGCGCCAACGCGATCCCGGGACGTTCTCGCGCTACCTGAACGGAACCCGTTTACCGCCTTGGCAAGTGATCATGGACCTCTTCACGGACCTTGCCGAGCACCATGGAACCGCCGTCACGACGGAGGCCATCGAGTTCGTTCGCGGCCTGTACGGCTCGGCGGTCGACGCCGCCTCCTCCCCCAAGCACGCGGTCGAGCTCCTGGAGCAGCAGCTGGCCGACGCCGACCGGGTGTCCCGGCGCTCCAGCGTCCGCGGCGACGTCCTGGGCGACGCGCTCCTCGACCGCACCCACCGCATCGCCGACCTGGAGGTACGCCTCAACCAGCTGGAGGCCGACCGGAGCGCGGAACGGGAGCGGGCGGACAAGCTCGCCGCCGCCCACTCCGACGTCACCGAACTCCTCCAGGAGCGCAACGACCTGGAGATGGAGGTCTCCCGCCTGGACAACGAGCTGCGTCAGGCGCGGGAACAACGTGCCGCCGCCGAGGCACGGTGCGATCTCCTCGAACGTCAACTGGAGGCCGTGGAACGGCCGGCGGCTCTGCCCGCCGTCTCGGAACCGCAGGACATGCCCAAGATCCTCATCGTCGACGACCAGGCGGACAACCTCCTCGCCATGACCGCGGTGCTGGCGACCCTCGATCAGGAGCTCGTCACCGTCTCCTCCGGCCGCGAGGCGCTCAAGGCGCTGCTCGACCACGACGACTTCGCCGTCATCATCATGGACGTGCAGATGCCGGAGATGGACGGCTACGAGACCTGCGCGCACATCAAGCGCAGGCCGAGGACCCGCGACGTCCCCATCATTTTTCTGACCGCGATGGGCGTCGACCCGGAGCACTCCGCCCGCGGCTACGCGGCCGGCGCCGTCGACTACATGAGCAAGCCCTTCGACCCCTGGGCGCTGCGCGCCAAGGTCGCCGTATTCACGTCCATCTACCTCGAACGCCGAGGAAACCGGTGACCCACCGCCTCCGGGCGGGGCGGGTTTGTGGCCGGCGCGTCCGGACAGAAGCGTGGTGCGCCGCAGCGCCGTTCGTGAGGACTCGCGCCGTGGTGACGTGGACCTGGACGATCGGCCGTTCAGCTCCACGGCCGATCGCGTCCGAGGAGGCGGGGTTGCGTCTTCACCACAGCCGGCCCACCGACCCCGGCTACAGCCGCAAGCGCCACGGGCGCGGCTTCCGCTACTTCGACGCCCAAGGGCAGCCGTTGCGCGACCCGGCCGAGCTGGCCCGCATCCGGGCGCTCGTCATCCCGCCCGCCTGGAGCGACGTGTGGATCTGCACCCGGCCCAACGGCCACCTCCAGGCCGTCGGCACCGACGCCGCCGGCCGCCGCCAGTACCTGTACCACCCGCAGTTCCGCGCCGAGCAGGAGCAGGCCAAGCACGACCACGTCCTCGACGCGGCCGAGGCCCTGCCCGCCGTACGGGAGGCCGTCGAGGGACACCTCGGCGACCGCGGCCTGACCCGCAGGCGGGTCCTCGCCACCGCCGTACGCCTCCTCGACCTCGGCTTCTTCCGCATAGGCAGCGACCAGTACACCGAGCTGAACAACAGCTACGGCCTGACCACGCTGCTCCGCGAACACTCCAGCTGCCGGGGCGGTGCCGTCCTCTTCACGTACACCGGCAAGCACGGCAAGGAGATCGTCCAGACCGTCGCCGACCCCGCCGCCTGCCGCAGCCTCACCGCGCTGCTGCGGCGCCGGGGCGGCGGCGACCGCCTCCTCGCGTACTGGGAGCGGCCCGCCTGGCACGACGTGAGCAGCGCCGACGTCAACGCGTACCTTCAGGAGATCGCCGGCCTGGAGATCACCGCGAAGGACTTCCGCACCTGGCACGCCACGGTCATGGCCGCCGTCGCGCTCGCCGTCTCACAGTCCGTCGCGCGCAGCGAGACCGCCCGCCGCCGTGCCATCGCCCGCGCGGTCCGCGAGGTCTCCGGATACCTCGGCAACACCCCTGCGATCTGCCGCAGCTCCTACATCAACCCGCGGGTGATCGAGCTGTACGAAGAGGGCGTCACCATCGCCGCCGCCCTGCCACGCCTCGGCGACGAGGGCGCGTACGGCATTCCCGCCACTCAGGGTCCCGCCGAGCGGGCCGTCCTGCGCATGCTCCGCACGGACAACCCGCCCGGGGGCGGTTCCTAGGGGCGGCATCTGTTCGTTGCCACGAGGTCGTCCGGAATGCTCGGACTGCAGGGCGAGGGCGGTCGACGCCATGTCCAGGGCCTGAGCCGGGTATTCGCCTCTGCTTGTGAGAACGGGTTCCGGCATTCCGTCAGAGCGGCGGACGAGCCTCCTGGCGGCGCAGCGCCTCCGCGCCCGCGTACCGGGCGCTGTCGCCCAACTCCTCCTCGATGCGGATGAGTTGGTTGTACTTGGCGGTGCGGTCGGAGCGGGACAGTGATCCGGTCTTGATCTGGCCGCAGCCCGTGGCCACCGCCAGGTCCGCGATCGTCGTGTCCTCCGTCTCTCCCGAGCGGTGCGACATGACGACGGTGTAGCCCGCCCGGTGGGCAGCGTCGACGGTGGCCAGGGACTCCGTCAGGGTGCCGATCTGGTTGACCTTCACCAGGACCGAGTTGGCGACGCCGGCGGCGACGCCCTCGCGCAGGAGGGTCTCGTTCGTGCAGAACACGTCGTCACCGGTGAGCTGGCAGCGCGCACCGACCCGTGCGGTCAGGTCCCGCCACCCCGTCAGGTCGTCCTCGGCCATCGGGTCCTCGATCGAAACGATGGGGTAGGCGTCGATCAACTTGACGAGGTAGTCGCCGTGTTCGGCGGGTGTGCGCCGCACTCCTTCCCCGGTGTACTCGTAGACGCCATCGCGGAAGAACTCGGACGACGCCGGGTCCATGACCAGACCAATGTCCGTGCCCGGCCGGTAGCCCGTGCGCTCGACGGCCGTCACCACGAAGTCGAGCGCCTCCTCGGCCGTGCGCAGGGCGGGCGCGAAGCCGCCCTCGTCGCCCACGCCCGTGGAGTGCCCGGCGGCGAGGAGGTCGCGGCGCAGGGTGTGGAAGATCTCGGACCCCATCCGCACGGCCTCGGCGAAGGTCTCCGCGCCGATCGGGGCGATCATGAACTCCTGGAAGTCCAGGGGATTGTCGGCGTGCGCACCCCCGTTGACGATGTTCATCATCGGCACGGGCAGCAGCCGTGCGTCGGAGCCGCCGAGGTAGCGGTAGAGCGGCAGGCGGTGGGCGGCGGCCGCTGCCTTGGCGGTGGCCAGGGAGACGCCGAGGATCGCGTTGGCGCCGAGCCTGGCCTTGGTGGGGGTGCCGTCCGTGGCGACGAGGGCGGCGTCGAGGCCGGCCTGGTCCTCGGCCTCGCGACCGGTGACGGCGGCCGCGAGCTCCGTGTTGACGTGGCGTACCGCGTGGTCGACGCCCTTGCCGTGCCAGCGGGCCGGGTCGCCGTCGCGGAGTTCGACGGCTTCGCGGGCGCCGGTCGAGGCGCCGGAGGGGACTGCGGCCCGGCCGACGGATCCGTCCGCCAGTTCCACGTCCACCTCGACGGTGGGGTTGCCCCTGCTGTCGAGGACGCGGCGGCCGGTGACGGAGGTGATGGCGGTCATGGGAGTCCTTCCCGTTGTCGCATGCGTGCCGGGTTCGACTGCGGCGACGGTGGCGCTGGACCCGACACAAGGAATTCTACAGCAAGGCTGTGCAGTCATGCTGTTCAGTTACCCTGTTCAGCCAGGCTGCGCAGTTCTGCTGTGCAGCGGTGCTGCGTTAAAATTCGGCATGCCTCTTCCGGAATCCGCCGCCGTCGCGGCCGAACTGCGCACCGCGACGGGAAAGCTCACGCGGCGGGTGAAGCTCGAGGACCAGATGCCGCTGGGTCAGGTGGCCGTTCTCGGTGCGCTGGACCGCAGCGGTGCGATGACGACCAGCGAACTGGCGGCCGATCAGCGGGTGCGCCCGCAGTCCATGGCCCGAGCCGTCGGACTGCTCATGGACCAGGGGCTGATCACGCGCCGGGCGCATCCGACGGACGGCCGCAAGAGCCTGGTCGAGCTCTCCTCTGCGGGGCGGGCGCTGCTGGAGGAGGAGCGGGGGCGCAGGGCGGATTGGCTTGCGCGAGCGATTGAGGCGGAACTGACGGAAGAGGAGCGGGAGTTGCTCGCGCGGGCAATCGGGCTGGTTGAGAGACTCGCGGCGCACTAGGCCGGCTTCTCGCTCCTGCACGAGCGAGTGCTCCACAGTTGGGCAGCCGGATGTGCGGAACTTGTCCGGACAACGTCGAGTTGCGCGGCAGTAGGTTCCTTCGATGAGGTGTCACGCCTCTGAGGACGACGTCATCGGTTCCTTGCCGGGCGATGCTCGGCGCTCTCATCGGCGAAGACGCAGAGCCGGCTGACGGCCTCGCGATAACTGTCCGGCGTGCCGTGGTGCTCCTTGAGGGGCGGTCCGTCGATCCACTGATGCCAGAGGCCGTCCGGGGTCAGGAATCGGGCTGCTTGATCGGCACGGAGCTTGGCGTCGAGGTGGAGGAGCGCGCCCATGGCGGCCGGCTGGTCGTAGTAGAGGTCGGGGCGTCGCAGGTAGCGATCGAGGTAGGCAGCCAGCAGGTCCGCGTCGGCGGGAGTCGCGAACGTGGCGAAGGTGACGCAGTAGGCCGAGCCTGCGAAGCAGACCTCGCCGGCAAGCAGCAGGTCGCCGAGGCGTTCGCGGAACTCGGTTCTGCGGGCGACGGCGATGAGCCAGGCTGCGGTTTTGCGTTCGCGCCACCCGCCTTCGAGCAGGATGGTCAGCTCACGGGGCGTGATATCGCCGGCGGCCTCGCCTAGAAGGCTCGTGAAGATCTTGGGTTCTGGCCCTGCCG
>NZ_JBSGZJ010000302.1:0-8956 GCF_053610925.1 Streptomyces sp. NPDC054847
GGGTGAGACTCCCATCGGCTACTCGGCGGGAAGCTTCACTCGACGTCATCTCCTTCATCGGGGTCGAAGTCGAAGGCCAGCTGGCCCGACAAAGCGTCGTCCGGCGCGGCCGTAGCCCTGGGCTCCGTCGGGTCCAAAGCCTCCTCGATCTCGTGAGGCAGAGCGTAATCGTCCGCGAGTCGCGCAAGATGGAGGATCAAGGGCAGAGCCAACCCCTCGCGACCAGCACGGTAGTCCTCGCTGAAACGCTGCTGGTGCACGAATGCGGCCCATGCCTCCGCATCGTCACCGGGCTGAAGGCACGCAACGGTCAGTTCGAGGAGGTCCGGATTCCAGGCGTTCGCCGTCGGCCGGTAGGCGTTGTTGCCCGAGGCGTTGGTGTGCGGAGTGAGTTTGGCGTCGTCGTTGGTGAGATTTGGCTGCGAGCCGGACTTGCCGGTCGTGCTGTAGAAGACGCGGTCCGAGTCACCCCGCACTCCGGGCCGCCACAGCCCCATCGCGATGCCCCCACGCTGCTGGCCCTCCAACTCGGGAGAGCGTTCCTCCGCCTCGGCCCAGCACTGTGCCGTTTCGTCCCGGCTGCCATCGGCGATCCGAACGATACGAAGCTGCTTGCCGTACAGACCGATCCGCTGAAGGGGACCCCCGTCGAGGCCGAGCCTGTCCCGTTCCAGCCCGTCGTTCCTCAGCCATGGCCAGCGCTTCCGGACGTCCTGGGCGTGGGTCAGAACGAGCGTCGGGGTACTGCGCAGCTGCGCGAGAGTCTTCTTGACGAAGGCCGCCATGAGGGCCGACTGCTCCGCGCTGTTCTTCTTGCCTTCGACCCTTCCCGTCAAAGACTTGAGGAGTTCGGGGTACGGCACCCATGCGTGCATGTCGGCCGACTTGCCCAGCACGCATTTCGCGCCCGGTCGGATGAGCACCGCGATCGGCGTGAACTGCTGCTTGCCTGTGGGCCCGTCAAGGCGGCGTTCCACGAGGTGGAAGGCCACCTGGTTCAAGTTCGCGGGGATGCGCGTGTCACCGAGCGTGTGCTGAGGCACCAGCCGCATGCCGGTCTGGCGCAGGCCGTCCGACCAGGCCGCGGCGGCACGCAGACCTGCGTCGGCGAGAGCCTCCTCCGTCTCCGCATCCGGGTCCGGTGGACGAATGAATTGGGTCACCAGGCCTGCGTCCGCGCAGCCGAGGCGGATCGCGTGCTTGGGGTCGGTCCGTCGCTTGGCGTGACGGAAGGCATCCTGGCCGTCGAGCTCCACGAAGGCCAGCCGCACCCCGGGGACGGCTTCCCGCAGGGCGGCCATGGCCCGCGCGACACCGATACGCCGCTCCTCAATGGCCTTGTCGTGCTCCTGTCCCCGGCGCGGCACGCCGTCGCCTCCCAGCGGTGCACCGAGAGCGCCCAGGGGCCGAGCGTGCAGCCGGACGGTCAGCCCCTCCGCCTCCCACACCCAGGCATCGGGACCCTGCTCACGCCGATGCCCGGACAGCCCCAGCCCCGTCTCCGCCGCTGCGATCATCTGATCGCGGATGGCGTCGTTCTGGTGGAGCACGATTGCGGTGAGGTCTTCTCCTTCGAGAGCTTCGGCCAGGCGTGCCCGCAGAACCTGAGCGTTGTGGGCCGCGTTCAGCTCACGCTGGTCCAGGATGACCGCGCGCTCTTCGGGATCCTTCTCTTCCATGTTCTTGGGAATGGACGGCAGCTTCTTGAGCTGCTTCTTGGGCGGCCGCGCGTACGCACTGCGCTCGAGCTTCGGAACGGAGACGAACTCGGGAGCGATCGCCTGCTCCGCCCACTCGATCAGCCGTCGGCGTTCACTGGGCATCAGTCCGGTGCCGATCGTGTGCCTGCCCATGGCCGCCTGGTGCCCGATCGCGATCCGGATGCCGTCCCGGCCGTGGATCCAGTGGTCAGCCTCCTTCACCAGCCGGTCCGGGGACGGCAGTGCGTCGAGTGCGCTGATCCCGGCGAGCATTCCTTCTGCTCCGCCCTGGCGCCAGTCCGTGGTGCCGTTCTTCCACTCCAGCATGGCGACGGCGAAACGCTGCGGCTGCGGGCCGTCGTGGACGAGGGAGTCGTCCGGGAGCAGGTACGCGGACACGCCCTTGCCGTACGGCATGTAGACCTTGCCGGTGACGAACCGACGCACGCCGGCGGCCACGTGGACGCGCGGGACGGGTGAGAAGGGAACGGTCCGCACGGTGATGCGGAGCGTCGCCGCGTAGTAGGCCGGCTTGCCGTCGCCGCCACTGCGCCGCCCGGGTACATACTCGATCACGTTCGACATCAGCTCGCCGCCCCCGCATCCCTGCCCCCTGGCCCCCGTGCGGCCGGCGACCTGTCGGAACGACAGCTGCTGCCCGTGGTGTTCGTACGATCCCTGGCGCGCGATCCTTTCGGCGAGGACGTCGGGAAGCAACCGGTACACGTGGGGCGCGGGCAGAGCGGTTCCTCCGGGCGACACCTTCTGCTCAAGGAGGTCGACCCTGCCGGGCCGCCAGCTGAGAGCCGCGGTGTCGAGGTCACGAAAGCAGTTCACCAGCAGGGCCGCGGTCTCGGGATGGCCGGCATCGCGCAGGAGGCTCTTGAGCCAGGTGGCGATGTAGAGGTTCGTCACCGCCATCGGGTACGGGTCCTGGCAGTACAGCCAGGGGTTCTCCGAGCCAAACCGTGCCGTGGAGTCGACCGTGACGATGTCCGGCGCTGTGGCGCGCATCAGCTGGTTGACAGCCGCTGTGGGTACGCGGCGCCGTCGCTCGGCCTGCCCCTCGGTCATTCCGCCGTGGTAGAGGCGCAGGAGTGGTTCCTCCCAGTGGGCGGGCAGGGAGAGCGTGTGCATCGGGACGACGAAGGGTCCCCGCGCCGGGTCGGGCAGGTACGCCGCTGGACGGTTGTACTGGTAGGCCATGGTGTCGGTTCTCCTCGGAGCAAGGCGTGAAGTCTTCGGACGCGACGCGAACACGTCGGGAGTGCGGTGTGGTGACGGATGCCGTCAGCCCATGTCCACCAGGGCGCGGTAGAGCGGTTCGTACAGCTCACGGACGAGGGACTTGTCGATCGGGGCGGGGTTCCGCTCGGCCGAGTTCCCGTCCTCGAAGTAGGGGGCGAGCACCTCACGCATACTCGCCAGCAGGCTGGTGTCGGGGGTGTCCGCGTCCTGGAATCCGGCTTCTCGGGGGGAGAAGGCCGCGTCGACAAAGACCACCCGGGCCGGCACGCCGCCGCGCACCAGGCGACCGATGACCTGCCACATGACGACGAGCTGGTCCCAGGTGAACGCCGCCTTCTCCTCGTCCCGCAGGCTGGACCAGGCCAACCGTCGGGTGAGGAAGCGGTTCCACTGACGGCGTGCGCGGCTGCGGAATGACACGGCCGCCTGGTCGGGTGTGGCGGCGGCGAGCGCGTTCTGTCGGAAGGACCCGTCGACATCCCGGAGTTGGCGTACGGCCCAGTCGTTGATGGACTGGATGGCGAGCGCGATGTCGTCGGGCCGCGGGTGTGGGCGTGCCAGGAAGTAGACCGTGCCGATGGCCGCCTTGCCATCGCGCAGGACGATGTTGTGTCCCCGCTCCACGGCGAGCAGCGGCGCGACGAGAATGTCGCCGCCGACCGAGGGGAATGTCTTCACGTCACCGCGGGGCAGCGTCCGTGCGGCGGCGTCCTCCGGCAGCCGGGTCCAGGCGGTGTCGGAGTCCGCGTCGTCGGACACGAGTCGGGTGACGCGGCCGTTCCACTCGGGGATCTGGTTGAGGTACTCGGCGGCCCGGCGTGCCTCGTCGTAGCTGCCGACGAGCAACAGGATGCGGCGGCGGTCCGGATCGTCGATCTCCTTCAGCTCGGCGTCCAGCATGCTCTCGGCGTCGGGCAAACTCCGGTCGGGCACCGCGAGCTGGTGCAGCATGTGCAGAAGGGCCTGCGGCCGTTCCTCGGGGTCGCAGCCGGACAGGCGCAGCGGCTTGGGCCGCTCGTTCCCGGGCCAGTACAGGAACTCCTTGCGGAACTCGCTGCCCAGTACGGCTTCGACTTCCTCATCGTGAGGACGCAGTACAGCCCCGACTTCGGCGTGCACGTGATACCTGCTCGACGTGCCCGCCCAGCTCGTCGCGGACATGAGCAGGACGTGCGGGCCCGGACGGCCGTCCACGGCGCACAGGTCGCCCAGCCGCATCAGCAGTTCGCGGCCCACACCGTTGCAGTGGAAGAAGCGGAGTTCACCGCTGCGGTCACCATCGCGCTCACGGTCGTCGTGGCGGAACTGGAAGCCGAGCACGTTGCCCATGGGCGACTCGGGGATGACCGCCTCGTAGTCCTTGGGAGGCCTACGGGAGAGCACGTTCGAGGCGCTCTCGAGATTGAGCGCGGCCTCGACGCGCGGCCACAGCGTGGTCATGAAGTCGAGACGGCTGTGCAGGGCGGAAAGGAGCAGGGTGAACTCGAAGCGCCGGGCCTGGAGGTCAGCGTCCGCGAGCACCGTGCTGTCGTCTCCGACGATGTCGGTGAGGGTGTCGCGCAGCCTCTCTCGCGTCCGTGCTCCCTGGGGCGCGTGCAAGAGTTCCAGGGCGAGGTGGACGAAGGTGTTCACCAAGGGTGTCACTTCGTCGTCGTCTCCCGTGCTCTGCTGCTCGTGCAGTGGGTCGTCGCGGAACCGGCCGAGCGCACCGTCCAGCGTCCGGGCCGCCGCAGGCGGGCGGTCGCCCTCCTTCCGCCCCGGGAACCAACTGTCCAGCAGCAGGTTGTGGAGGGTGAATGCGCTGAAGTAGTCGACGCTGATCCACCGCCTGAGCTTGTCGTCCTTGACGAGGAGGGCGAAGAGGCGGTCGGTGGCGGCGCTGACCGTGTTGACGGCGTTGGTCCAGTCGTCGACGTCACGGGCGGACAGCTGGAGCCGGCCGTCCCGGGCCATCTGCTGGAACTTGTGTACGGCGACCTCGTCGAACCAGGAGTTCGGGGCCTTGCCCACCAGAGTGCTGGCCGGCGCGAAGGCCGTGTCGAGCTGCATCTGCACCCGGTCGGCCTCGTCGACGATGATCAGGTCGCTGAGCCGGCACGCGAGTTCGAGGTACCGGAGCTGTTCCTCGTGCTGATGCAGCGGGACGGAACTGTGCACGAGACCGGCCGGGGTGGCGACCCACACCTGTGCGTCGACCAGATCACGGGCCCCGCGGTGGCGCGGACAGCGGTTCCACAACGGGCACAGTCTCCGCTGCGGCTTCGGGCCTTGTGCGTCACGCTGCGTGCTGTTCTCCTCCTCGAGGAGGGGATCGCCGTCCGTAGCCTCCTGCTCGGGGACGGTGTACAGCGTGATGCACGGTGCTTCACGGACGCCTAGCGGGCGGCGGGCTTCCAGGCCGCGCAGCACGTCGACGGGGCAGGCGGTGCTGAGGTAGGTGAAGCCCGCGTGGTCGTGCCCGAGCATGGTGGCGGCGCCCGCCGTGGCGGTGCGGCGGTGCAGCCGGTTGATGTTGCGCTCCCTGGTGGAGTGCCCGAGGACCGGCGCCGCCCGCACACCGAGCCGGTCGAACTGCTCCACCACGGCGAGCGTCTCGGCCACGTCACCGACGACGATGGTGACCCGGCGGGGTGTCCGGGTCACGAGGTGGTAGGTCAGGATGTCCCGGAGGGTGGACTTGCCGGCTCCCACCATCCCCACGAGGTGCAGCAGCCGGTCGATCCTCAGCCGTCCCTGTTCGGTGAAGCGGCCGAGTTCCGCGTCGCGCACGAGCAGTTTCACCCGCCGGAGCCGCCCGGCCCAGCCGTTGCGCGGCCCCTCCGGTGCCGTCGCCTCGCCGGCGTCCATCTCTTCGGCGGCCTTCTCGAGCTCTTCCCAAGTGACGTCGACGGGCTCTCCACGCCCGGCCGGTGGTGCGTCGAGCGCGTGGGCGCGCGGCAGGGTGTCCGTCAGCAGTTCCTCGTCGAACACCACGGAGTGGGTACGGTCCTGCACCCGGAAGGTGTGCTCTCCCTCCTCGGCAAACGGAACGGCCCGTGTCGCGAACCGCGGAGGGGTGCTTAGCAGTTCTTCGAAGATCTCGAAACGGCGTGCGGCGCGCGACGGCTCGCGACGGCGCGGCACGGAGCCGGGTCTGTCGATGTCGTATCCGCGCAGGTGCTGGGGGACCTCAAGGTAGTCGGTCAGCGCCTCCGACCAGGCGTGCCGTCGCCGCATGTCCCACAGGTAGTGGCGGGCGCGCAGAACGCGAAGCCGCTGTTCGTCGGTGCGGACGTCTCCGAACACCTCGCTGTACGGGTAACCGCCCAGCAGCGGCCAGACATCGGCGGCCGTGCGGGTGGGCGTCACGTCCTGCAGGAGGTACAGGCCCAGTTCGACGTCGAGAAGGTCGCCGGGGCGGAAGCTGCCGAGGTTCGCCGGCCACACCTCGGTGAGCTGCTGCGGCGAGCAGCGCCGGTGCCATCCCCTACGGTCACGCACGGCGTCCTCCTTCGGTACGCGGGTCCCCCGCCTTGTCACGCGGGGTGGAGATCTCATCGGCGACCAGCCGCAGGAAGGCCCGGTCGTCCAGCAGGGTGACCCGATCGGCCAGGTCCTCCGGCAGGTTGCGGCGGAACTGCCGCCCATACGCCTCGTTGTCACGGAAGCGGTAGCGGGGCACGACGAGGAACGCCCGGTCGTACGGCGGCTCGTTCCTGAACGGCGTGAGGGAGCGCGCCAGGAGAACGGGGTTCACCCGGTCCTTGACGTCCACCGCCCAGTGCCGTCGCCCAGGCAGGGGGACGCGCAGGTCGTACGCGTCGTAGTTGGGCCACATCTCGGCGGTGATCCCGAACTTCTCCTCCAGGGCGGCTTGCAGGTCGGTCTCCGCGAGCCCGGGGCTGGTGATGAACATCCGCAGGGGGCGGCTGAGCTGGAAGACCCCGCCTTTGTCGGCACGGAGCGGTGTGCCTACGGCCGAGGTGCCGTCGCGGCGGCACCGGTCCAGTTCGCATCGGTGACCGCCGTGCAGCAGCGGCACCATCAGGCAGCGGCAGCGAGCGCACTGCCGGTACGTGCCGCGCCGCAGGTAGGAGGCGGGTACCGGCTCGTAGCAGCGCTTAATCACGTCGTGCAGCAGCATCCCGCAGTCGGGATCGCCGCCGAGCAGCGCCAGCTCGGCGCCGGTCAGCACGGGCCTGGAGGTGAGCAGGGCCCGGAACGCGGTGTACGCCTGCGGGGCCTTGGCCGCGCGGCACACGGCGAGTGCTTCCCGGATGCGTTCGTTCTCGAAGAGCTCGGCGGCCGGGTCGGCCGCGCTCACCTCCCACTCCAGGCACAGCTGGTGCGGCAGCCGGGTCTCCGGATCGACGAGCAGCGCCGTTCCGGGAAAGTTGTCGGGCGGCAGCTTCAAGGGCCACTCGGTCAGAGGCCGTTCACAAGCCCAGCGGACCATCTGCGGCACACTGTCCGGCGGTTTCTCGCCCCCGCGCAGGCAGTGCAGGACGAGGCGGTTGTACGCGTTCTGCACCTTCGCCGGGTAGACCGGGTTGGGCACGGTCCTCTGCCGGGACAGGCACGCCAGGGCGCTGGCGATCTGGCGAAGCAGCCCCTCGTCCGTGCCAACAGCGTCCTCGGGCCCTGCGTCCCTCATGTCGGTCGTGGTCACGCCTCCCCCTCTCCCGCGAGGGTGCCGACGGGCGCGGCACTCGGACACCACCGGGACACCGGGCAGGACCGGCAATGCGGCCCGGGGCGGGCGTCCCACGTCTCGTCCTCCCGCCACGGACCGGCGTACCGCCGCAGCACCGAAAGCGCCTTCAGCTGTCGGCCGGGGTCCGTCGGGTCGATCACGTGAGGATCGGAACCGTCCGGCCGGAGGATCTCCACCTCGACGCGCGAGCCGTCCGGAACGCCGCCCAGTGCTCCCTGCGCCAGGAGCGTGACGGCCAGGGCGAGTTGGGGGTAGGTGTCGAGAAGGTCCTCGTGGTGGCGGCGCCGCTTCCGTGTCGTCTTGAGCTCCCGCCACACCCACGAGCCGTCCTCCTGGTACAGCAGGTCGGGTTTGGCGATGACGACGGCCTGCGCCGCGGTGTCGTGGACGACTCGGAGGGCTTCGGGCTCGACCCGCTGGATGAGGGCGGCGTCCTGGAAGGGACAGGCGTCGACGTGGTGGAGCAGCATGTCCCGACCGGTCGCGGCGTCCTCGTCGGAGACCCGCCAGCGTCCCTCTGTCCAGTTCTCGCCCTCCGGGGGCATGTCCCTGGCCGCACACGGCGGCCGTCCCGGGCGCCGGTGCAGCTTCTCGATCCAGCCGTGCACCGCCTGGCCGAGCCTGGCCGCGCTGCCGTACTCGTCGGACTTCGGCAGGTGCAGGGAACGGAGGAATCCCTGTGCGGGGCAGGCCGCGTGATAGCGCAGATCGCTGACCGACACCTTCCTCAGCGGTGCCACCTGCGAGGAGAGTCCGAGGACACCGGGCCTGCGGGGCACGGCCTCGCAGCCCGTGAACTGCTTGCAGTCGACGCAGGATGAGCCGGGTACCGGCCTGCCGCCCGCCACGACACGGGCCACGTGCGCGTGCCCGTACTCGGCGTAGTACGCCTCGGCCTCCTCGGCCGTCCCGTCGAACTGCACGCGCGGCTGTCCGTCGGCGAGCCCGACTTCGACAACACGCACCCGCTCGGGCCGGGCGGTGGGTCCGTAGGGCTGGAACGCGCGCGCCCACTTCCGCGGCCAGGCCGCCTGGCGCCCGTGAACGGCCACGTACACGGCGATGGCGATCTCGCCGGGCTCGGAGTCCTTGGCCTCGCCGTGCCGCAGCCGTCGGTACTCGCGCAGTCGTCCATCGGCCGACTCGTACCTGCGCCACCAGGCGTACATCTCCCAGAACTTGCCGTTCTCCCGCTGGGCCACCCAGTACGGACGGACCGGCCGCAGCCACTGCTCACCGTCGCCAGCGCACGCTCCCACGTACGTGCGAAGGGCGTGCTCGGCATACGTCAGGTGACCGGGGTGGAGGGCGGGGC
>NZ_JBSGZJ010000303.1:0-8919 GCF_053610925.1 Streptomyces sp. NPDC054847
GCCGGTCGAGCCGGGCCGCGCCCACCGTCCGGCGCCCCGCGCTTCGTCTTCGAAGGCCCCCGGCTTCGCCGGGGGCCTTCTGCGCATTCCGCGGCGTTTCGGCCATTGAGTGATTGCCGTCTCCGTCAAGAGACTTCCATGGTTTTCACCCTGGCGTCGGAAAACCGCGTTCATTGCAATAGAGTCACGGGAACACGCGTCAATCGGCTGCGTTTCGCTCGGATCAATGCGGAGGTTCGGTCATGCGTATTCCCGCGCACTCGGTATGCACGGCGATCCGCGACGACATCGTCTCCGGGGTCCACGAGCGCGGCAGCCGGCTCACGGAGGAACACCTGGCACGCCGCTACGGCGTCTCCCGCGTCCCGGTGCGCGAGGCGCTGCGCACCCTGGAGTCGGAGGGCTTCGTCGTGACCCGCCGGCACGCCGGCGCCTGTGTGGCGGAGCCGACGGAGCAGGAGGCCGCCGACCTCCTGGAGATCCGTATGCTGCTGGAGCCATTGGGCGCGGCGCGCGCCGCGCAGCGCCGCACGGAAGCGCATCTGCGGGTGCTGCGCGGCCTGGTGAGACTCGGTCAGGAGCGGGCCCGCCGGGGACAGGGCGAGGACTTGCGCTCGCTCGGCTCCTGGTTCCACGAGACGCTCGCGCAGTCCTGCGACAGTCCCGGGCTGACCGCGCTGCTGACCCAGTTGCGGCACAAGATCGCCTGGATGTACTCGGTGGAGCAGCCTCTCGCCCCGGTCGAGTCATGGGCGGAGCACGGCGCGATCGTCGACGCCGTGGCGCGCGGTGACGCGGAGCGGGCGCGCGCGTTGACGGCCGCGCACGCCGAGCGTGCCGCCGCGGCGCACCGGTTGCGCCGCACCGTGCGGGTGAGGACTTCGCAACATGCCGTAAACACCACGAGCGGCCGGAATTAACAGAGGGCGTATACAAAAGAAGGCGTGATGGGGTCGGCCTTTTCCCTGTTTTATTTTTCCGTCCGAGCCCGGAACGCGAAATACCGAACGTGGTCCTGAAATGCAGAACCGCGGTGCTCCGGACCCGGAACACCGCGGCTTTTTCTGTGAATGGCGACGGGCGTCAGGGCCCGCCGGGCCCGGACCGTCCTCAGACCGTCTCGGGAAGCTCGTCGAGACCCTCGGCCACCAGCTTGGCCAGGCGGTCGAGGGCCGCCTCGGCGCCGTCCGCGTCGGAAGCGAGGACGATCTCCTCGCCACCCTGGGCGCCCAGGCCGAGCACGGCGAGCATCGAGGCCGCGTTGACCGGATTGCCGTCGGTCTTGGCGATCGTCACAGGGACGCCGGCAGCCGTCGCGGCACGGACGAAGATGGACGCGGGGCGGGCGTGAAGGCCCTCGGCCCAGCCGACATTGACGCGGCGCTCAGCCATGGTGTTGCCCTTCAAGTCTTAGCGGGTTGTCTAGACCAGTCTCTCATGTGTCCCGGCGTGCTCCCCGCCCCACCCTGCCGGGGGTGCGGGCCGCCGTCGGCACCCTCAGACTGCCCGCGCGCAACCGCCTCCGCGACCGGTGGCCGCGCGTAGGCTTTCCCCCATGCAGACCTCGCAGGAGCACGCCTACCCCGCTCACTGGGAAGCAGACGTGGTGCTGCGCGACGGCGGCACCGCCCGGATCAGGCCCATCACGCCAGAGGACGCCCACCGGCTGGTCAGCTTCTACGAGCAGGTCTCGGACGAGTCGAAGTACTACCGCTTCTTCGCCCCCTACCCGCGGCTCTCCGACAAGGACGTCCACCGGTTCACGCATCACGACTACGTCGACCGGGTCGGACTCGCGGTGACGGTCGGCGGCGACTTCATCGCCACGGTCCGCTACGACCGCATCAACGCGCAGGGCCGGCCGGCGAGCGCCCCCGCGGACGAGGCAGAGGTCGCCTTCCTCGTCCAGGACGCGCACCAGGGGCGCGGTGTCGCGTCCGCGCTGCTCGAGCACATCGCGGCGGTGGCGCGGGAGCGGGGCATCCGGCGCTTCGCCGCCGAGGTGCTGCCCGCCAACAACAAGATGATCAAGGTGTTCCGCGACGCCGGATACACACAGCGGCGCAGCTTCGAGGACGGATCCGTCCATCTGACCCTCGACCTCGAACCGACGGCGGAGTCCCTCGCCGTGCAGCGCGGACGCGAGCAGCGCGCCGAGGCGCGCTCGGTCCAGCGGCTGCTCGCGCCCGGCTCCGTGGCCGTCGTCGGCGCAGGCCGGCTGCCCGGCGGCGTCGGACGCACCGCGCTGCGCAACCTCCTGGACGGCGGGTTCACGGGCCGGGTGTACGCGGTCAACCGCGCTTTCCCGCAGGAGCAGCGCGAGATCGACGGTGTGCCCGCCGTCCGGTCGGTCGGCGAGATCTCCGAGCCCGTCGACCTGGCGGTCGTCGCCGTCCCGGCGGAGCGGGTGCCCGACGTGGTCGCGGACTGCGGCGAGCACGGAGTGCAGGGGCTCGTGGTGCTGAGCGCCGGATACGCGGAGAGCGGCCGGGCGGGACGGGAGCGCCAGCGCGAGCTGGTGCGGCAGGCCCGTTCGTACGGAATGCGGATCATCGGGCCCAACTCGTTCGGGATCATCAGCACCTCGGACGCCGTCCGGCTCAACGCCTCACTGGCCCCCGAGGCCCCTGTGCCCGGGCGGATCGGCCTGTTCACCCAGTCCGGGGCGATCGGCATCGCGCTGTTGTCGGGACTCCACCGGCGCGGCGCGGGCCTGTCCTCGTTCATCTCCTCCGGCAACCGCGCGGACGTCTCCGGAAACGACTTCCTCCAGTACTGGCACGAGGACCCGGACACCGATGTCGTCCTGATGTACCTGGAGTCCATCGGCAACCCCCGCAAGTTCACCCGCCTCGCCCGCCGGACCGCCGCGGTCAAGCCGGTCGTGGTGGTCAAAGGGGCCCGGCACAGCGGCAGCGTGCCGCCGGGCCACGCGGTGCCGTTCACCCGTATCCCGGACGCGACCGTCGGGGCGCTGCTGCGCCAGGCGGGAGTGATCCGCGTCGACACGGTCACCGAACTCGTCGACGCGGGCCTGATGCTGGCCGGGCAGCCGCTGCCCCGCGGGCCGCGGGTGGCGATCCTCGGCAACTCCGAGTCGCTCGGCCTGCTCACGTACGACGCCTGCCTCACGGAGGGGCTGCGTCCGCTCCCGCCGCGCGACCTCACGACGGCGGCCACGCCCTCGGACTTCCGCGCCGCCCTCGCGGAAGCGCTGGAGGACGACGGGTGCGACGCCGTCGTCATCACGGCGATCCCCTGGGTCGGCGAGAACGGCGTCACGGAATCGGGCGACGGCGAGGTCCTCGCCACCGCCCTACGAGACGCGTCGGCCACGGCCCCGGCCAAACCCGTGGCGGTCGTCCATGTGGAGATGGGTGCGCTGGCCGACGCCCTCGCGGCGGCTGCCAGCACCGCCCCGCCGTCCGACCCCTCCGCGCGGGCCGACACCGCCGAACGCGACGGGGATCACGGGCCCGCCGGCCCCGGCGCGGCGACGCTGAGCGAGGCGCCCCGCCCGGCCGTCGGCCGGCCCGGGGAAACCGCGCCCCCGGACCCCGGTGCCACAGGGTCCGCCGACGGCAGCGGCCCGTCGTCGCCCGGCGACGACACTCGCCGGATCCCCGCCTACCCCGCCGCCGAGCGCGCCGCTCGGGCCCTCGCAGAGGCCGTGCGGTACGCCCAGTGGCGACGGCAGGCCGCGGAGCCCGGCCGGGTCCCCGTGTACGACGACATCGACGAGGCCGGAGCCGCCGCACACATCGAGCGGATGCTCGAGGCGGCGGACGACGACCGGGGATTCACCCTCGCCACGGCCGACGCCCACGCACTCCTGGCGCGCTACGGCGTCCATGTGCGGCCGACCCTGCCCGCGCCCGACCCGGGCGCGGCCGTGCAGGCCGCCGCGCGGCTGGGCTACCCGGTCGCGCTCAAGACCACCGCCCCCCACCTGCGCCACCGCGCCGATCTCGGCGGGGTACGCCTCGACCTGGCCGACGAGACGCAGCTGCGCCAGGCGTACCGCGAGCTGACGGAGACGCTCGGCAAGCCCGCCGAGCTCCAGCCGGTCGTGCAGGCCATGGTGCCGCGCGGTGTGGACACCGTCGTGCGCGCGGCCATCGATCCCGCCGTCGGCGCCGTGCTCTCCTTCGGACTGGCCGGTGTGGCCTCCGAACTGCTCGGCGACACCGCCCACCGGCTCGTTCCCGCCACCGACCGTGACGCGACCGAGCTGATCCGCACCATCCGCGCGGCGCCGCTGCTGTTCGGCTGGCGCGGATCCGCCCCGGTCGACACCTCCGCGCTCGAGGAACTGCTGCTGCGCGTGTCACGACTGGTCGACGACCACCCGGAAGTGGTCGGCATCAGCCTCGAGCCCGTCGTCGTCGCCCAGCACGGCCTCACCGTGCTGGACGCGTCCGTACGACTGGCCCCGCCGCCGCCCCGAAGCGATCTCGGCCCCCGCCGGCTCCCCAGCTACTGAGCGCCCGGTGCCCCTGGGGCCCCGTAGGATGGACCGCATGGCGAAGACCGGTACGACGACCCAGGGGCTGCGCGCGGCGATCGAGCGCAGCGGCTACTACCCGGCACTCGTGGCCGAGGCGGTGGAAGCCGCCGTCGGCGGCGAGCCGATCGCGTCGTACCTGGTGCACCAGGAGACCACGTTCGACGCGAACGAGGTCCGCCGCCATGTCACCGTCCTCGTCCTGACGGCGAACCGGTTCATCGTCAGCCACACCGACGAGCAGGCCGCCGACTCCGGCTCCCCGACCCCGTACGCCACCACGTCCACCGAGTCGGTGAAGCTCGGCCGGATCTCGTCGGTCGTCGTCAGCCGCGTGGTCGCCAACCCGGAGTCGTACACCCCCGGCACGCTGCCCCGCGAGGTCGTCCTGACCATCGGCTGGGGCGCGGTCTCGCGCCTCGACCTGGAGCCCGCCGCCTGCGGCGACCCGAACTGCGACGCCGACCACGGCTACACCGGCAACTCCACCGCCGACGACCTCAGCCTGCGCGTCAGCGAGGCCGGTGACGGGCCCGACACCGTCCGCCAGACCCTGGTCTTCGCCCAGGCGCTCTCCGAAGCCACGGCAGCCACGCGCTGATGGCCCAGCCCGCAGTGTGGCCGGACGACCCCGTCTCGCTCGATGTGTACGCGGCGCCCGCGCCCGAGTACGGCAGCGGCTCGCTCGCCGACCTGCTCCCCACCCTCGCCGCGGGCCAGGGTGTCCCGGGGCTCGAGCAGTCCATCGCCGAGCTCACGCCCGCCGACCGGAACTGCGTCTTCCTGATCGACGGGCTCGGCTGGGAGCAGATCAGGGCCCACCCCGACGAGGCGCCGTTCCTGACCTCGCTCCTCGGCACGTCCCGCGGCGGTACCGGAGCGCCCATCACGGCCGGGTTCCCCGCCACCACCGCCACCTCGCTCGCCTCCGTCGGCACGGGCCTCCCGCCGGGCGTGCACGGCCTGCCCGGCTACACGGTGCGCAACCCGGAGACCGGCGAGCTGATGAACCAGCTCCGCTGGAGGCCGTGGACCTCGCCGAAGGCCTGGCAGCCCTATCCCACCGTCTTCGAGCTGGCGGACCGGGCGGGGGTGCACACCGCCCAGGTGTCGTCGCCCGCGTTCGAGCAGACGCCGCTCACCAAGGTCGCGCTCAGCGGCGGCACGTTCCACGGCCGGCTGACCGGCGAGGAGCGTATGGACCTCGCCGCCGAGCAACTGGCCGCGGGTGACCGTTCGCTGGTCTACACGTACTACAGCGAGGTCGACGGCAAGGGGCACCGGTTCGGCATCGACTCGGATGCCTGGCGCGGACAACTGATGTACGCGGACCGGCTGGTGGAGCGGCTCGCCGACCAGCTGCCGCCCCGCGCCGCGCTGTACGTCACCGCAGACCACGGCATGATCGACATCCCCTTCGACGAGCAGTCCCGCATCGACTTCGACGAGGACTGGGAACTGCGGGCCGGTGTCGCCCTGCTCGGCGGCGAGGGCAGGGCACGCCATGTGTACGCCGTGCCCGGCGCGGAGAACGACGTCCTCGCCGTGTGGCGCGAGGTGCTGGGGGAGCAGTTCTGGGTGGCGAGCCGCGACGAGGCCGTCGCCGCAGGCTGGTTCGGCCCGGAGGTCGACGACAGGGTGTACGGGCGGATCGGCGACGTCGTGGCCGCCGCGCACGACGATGTGGTGATCACCGCCTCCGTCAACGAACCGAACGAGTCCGCCATGGTGGGCATGCACGGCTCGATGACTCCCGCCGAACAGCTCGTGCCGCTCCTCGAAGTACGCTCGTGACCCGCCGAGCCCGTACCTGACCCGCCGGGTACGCACGTGATCCTCCCCGCCGCCTGACCCGAAAGGTCTCCACCCCCCATGCCCGAGCTGGTGTTCTTCTCCGGAACGATGGACTGCGGAAAGAGCACCCTCGCTCTTCAGATCGAGCACAACCGGTCCGCGCGCGGCCTGCAGGGCATGATCTTCACGCGTGACGACCGTGCCGGCGAGGGCAAGCTCTCGTCGCGGCTGGGACTGGTCACCGACGCGGTCGAGGCCGCCGAGGGCTTCGACTTCTACGCGTACCTCGTCGACCGCTTCTCCAAGGGCGGCCGTTGCGACTATGTGATCGCCGACGAGGCGCAGTTCCTCGCGCCGGAACAGATCGACCAGCTCGCCCGCGTCGTCGACGACCTGGAACTGGACGTCTTCGCCTTCGGTATCACCACGGACTTCCGCTCCAAGCTGTTCCCCGGCTCGCAGCGGCTCGTCGAACTCGCGGACCGGGTCGAGGTGCTTCAGGTCGAGGCGCTGTGCTGGTGCGGTGCGCGGGCCACGCACAACGCCCGCACCGTCGGCGGCGTGATGGTGGTCGAAGGCGCGCAGGTCGTCGTCGGGGACGTCAACCAGTCACCGGACGAGATCGGTTACGAGGTCCTGTGCCGGCGTCACCACCGCCGGCGGATGACGGCCGCCTCTGCCCACGCGGCGGCGCTCTCCCCGGACGTCCTGCCCGTCGAGACCGACGCGGACGGCGGTGCCGGCGGCCGGGACGCCCGTGATGTCAGGGGACGTCCGACCGTACGATCGTGAAGACGGCGCCCTCGGGGTCGCTGACGGTCGCCTCCCGCCCGCGCGGGCCCGGCCCGGGCGCCTCGACGACATGCCCGCCCAGTTCCACCACCCGGTGCGCGGCCGCGTCGGTGTCCTCGACCTCGAAGTACGTCATCCAGTGCGGGCCCCGGTCGCGCGGCAGGGCCTGGCCCATTCCCTGCACCGTGGCGACGGGACGGCCGTCGAGTCGCAGCGTGAGCCGGTCGGGCCCCGTGCCGTCCTCCTTGGCGTCATGGCCGAAGACCGCCTGGTAGAACTTGCCGACCGACGAAGTGTCCCTGGTCCGCAGCTCGTTCCAGACAGGTGTCCCGTGCGCGCCGTGCACGGCGGTGCCGGTGTGCCCCGCCGCCTGCCAGACCCCGAACACCGCACCGGCCGGGTCGGAGGCGATGACCAGCCGTCCCGCGTCGGCGGCGTCGAGCGGCCCGACGCCGATCGTGCCGCCGCAGCTGCGGATCGCCTCCGCGGTCACGTCGGCGTCGTCGCTCGCCAGATACGCGGTCCAGGCGACGGGCAGATGGCGGTCGGCGGGCAGCCGGCCGATGCCGGCCACCACCTTGCCGTCGAGCATCGCGCGGACGTAGGGCCCCAACTGCGTGGGGCCGGGCGAGAACTCCCAGCCGAACAGCGCCGCGTAGAACTCCTGTGTCGCGTCAAGGCCGTGCACCATGAGGCTCACCCAGCAGGGCGTGCCCGGGGGGCGCCGAGTCGCCTCGGTCATCGTCACTCTCTCCTCGGACCATCGTGGTGGCCGTACGGGGGGACCTGGCGCGTCCACGGTCGGGGGAGGCTCTGCGGAGACCGTTGCGCTCGAGCCGATGTTGTCATCACCAAGGGCCTGCTGTGCCCCGGCCGCGCCGGATATGGCGGGTTCCCGCCGGAGGTTGCCCGTTTTGGTGCGGCTCGTCCGCTTCGGGGGCGTTACGGTGCGCCAGGCAGGTGCGCAAGGATGGCCGTATGAATCCGATCATCTCCGCGGCCGATCTCGCCGCCGAGCTCGCCGGCCCCACCCCGCCGGTCCTTCTCGATGTCCGCTACCGGCTGGGCGGGCCGCACGGTCGGCCCGAGTACGAGGCCGGGCACATCCCGGGTGCCGTCTTCGTCGACCTCGACGCCGAACTGGCCGGTCCGCCCGGAGCCGGCGGGCGTCATCCGCTGCCCGACGTCGCGGAGTTCGGCGCGGTGATGCGCCGTGCGGGCGTCGGTCCCGCCACCTCTGTCGTCGTGTACGACGCCGACAAGGGCTGGGGCGCGGCTCGCGCCTGGTGGCTGCTGCGCTGGGCCGGGCACGACGACGTCCGGGTGCTGGACGGCGGACTCGCGGCGTGGACGGGGCCGCTCGAGACGACGGTTCCCGTACCGCAGAAGGGCTCCTTCGAGCCGAAGCCGGGGGCGCTGCCCCTGCTGGACGCCGACGAGGCGGCGGCGACGGCCCGTGACGGCCTGCTGCTCGACGCGCGTGCGGGGGAGCGTTACCGCGGTGAGGTGGAGCCCATCGACCCGGTCGCCGGACACATCCCGGGTGCCGTCTCCGCGCCGACCACGGAGAACCTGGACGACCAGGGCCGCTTCCGCCCCGCCGAGTGGCTGGCGGCGCGGTTCATGGAGCTCGGGGCCCATGAGGACTCGGGGCCTGTCGGCGTCTACTGCGGGTCCGGCGTCTCGGCCGCCCAGCAGGTGCTGGCCCTGGAGCTCGCCGGCTTCGACGCGGCCCTCTACGCGGGCTCGTGGTCCGAGTGGTCGCGGAACCCGGACCGTCCGGTCGCGACCGGACCGCAGCCGGGCTGATCCGCGCACACCACAAGGGC
>NZ_JBSGZJ010000304.1:0-8878 GCF_053610925.1 Streptomyces sp. NPDC054847
GGTGTGGCGGCCGCGCGTTTCTGTACGGCGGCGAAGTCGGTGCGCCCGTTCCGCCACACCACGACCTCGCCGTCGAGCACCGTGTCCTCGGGCAGCTCCCGCGCCGCGGCGGCGAGGTCGGGGAAGGCGGCCGTGACGATCCGCCCGGAACGCGCCTGCAGCAGCACCTCGCCGCCGATGTGGAAGATCACCATGCGGTGCCCGTCGAACTTCGGCTCGTACGCCAGCCCGGCGCCCCGCGGCAGCGCGTTCACCGGCTCGGCGAGCGCGACCTTCAGGGGCGGCCGGGGCATTGTCACGGCAGGCTTCCGGCGCCGGCGGGGTCGTCCACGGAGGCGAAGAGGTCCCCGTACCGCTCCAGCCGGGGCGCGATGTCGTGAAGGCGGAAGACGAGGCCGGCCCCGTCCGCGCGGCCCTCCTGGACCTCCTCCCAGGTGACCGGTGCGGAGACGGCGGGTTCCGTGCGGGCCCGCAGCGTGTACGGGGTGGCGGTCGTCTTCGCGGCGGCGTTCTGGCTGTGGTCGACGAAGACCTTGCCCGGGCGCAGCGAGCGTGCCATCCGGTGCAGCACCAGCTTCGGCAACGCGGCCTCGCCCTCGACGGCCAGCGACTTCGCGTAGGCGGAGACCTGCTCGGAGGGGGTGGGGGTCACCGGTACGACCAGATGCAGGCCCTTGGAGCCGGACGTCTTGGCGTATGCCTCCAGCCCGTCCCGCGCGAGCCGCTCGCGCAGCCACAGAGCCACCTCGCAGCACTCGGCGATGGTCGCGGGCGCGCCGGGATCGAGGTCGAACACGAGGCGGTCGGCGACGGCCGGCTCGTCCGCACGCCACTGCGGGGTGTGGAACTCGACCACCAGATTCGCCGCCCATACGAGTGACGGGAGGTCGTCGATCACGACCTGGCGGGCCTTGGGGTCCTCCGAGCGGGGGACCGGAGCCGTGCGCACCCAGTCCGGGGTGCCCGGCGGGGGGTTCTTGGTGAAGAACAGCTGCCCGTCCGGCCCGTCCGGATATCTCAGGAAGGACACCGGGCGGTCCACGAGGTGGGGGAGGATCGCCTCCGCCGTGACGGCGTAGTAGTGCACGATCTCGCCCTTGGTGGTCCCGGTGGCGGGATGGATGACCTTCTCCAGGTTGGTGAGCGCCAGGCGCCGCCCCTCCACCTCTGTGATCGGCGTCATACGATGAGAATCCCACGAAACCCGGATTTTTTCGGATGAAAGGGATGAAACGTGCGATCCATCTGGAACGGCGCGATCTCCTTCGGGCTGGTCAGCATCCCGGTCAAGCTGGTCAACGCCACCGAGAACCACTCCGTCTCCTTCCGCCAGGTCCACGCCGCCGACGGCGGCCGGATCCGCTACCGCAAGGTCTGCGAACTGGAGGAGAAGGAGGTCACGCAGTCCGAGATCGGAAAGGCGTACGAGGACGCCGACGGATCGATGATCCCGATCACCGACGACGATCTCGCGGCCCTCCCGCTGCCGACCACGAAGACGATCGAGATCGTCGCCTTCGTGCCGGCCTCCGCGATCGACCCGCTTCAGATGGACACGGCCTACTACCTCTCCGTCAACGGCGCGCCGGCCGCCAAGCCCTACACCCTGCTGCGCGAAGCCCTCAAGCGCTCGGATCGGGTGGCGGTCGCCAAGTTCGCGCTCCGCGGCCGGGAACGGCTCGGCATGCTCCGGGTCGTGGACGAAGTGATCACCATGCACGGGCTGCTGTGGCCGGACGAGATCAGAGAGCCGGAGGGTGTGGCGCCGCAGACCGACGTGGCCGTACGGGAAGCCGAACTCGACCTCGCCGACGCGCTGATGAACACCCTCGGCGAGGTCGATCTCGACTCGCTGCACGACGACTACCGGGAGGCGGTCGAGTCGATGATCGCCGCGAAGGTGGAGGGAGGCGGTGAGCTCCCCGAGCACGCACCTGCGGAAGGCGAGGGCGGCAAGGTCATCGACCTCATGGCGGCGCTGGAAGGCAGTGTGCGGGCGGCGCGGGAGGCGCGGGGCGAGGGGACCGAGGAGCCCTCCGGCGAGGAGGCGCGGGTGACGCCGATCAAGGGGCGGCGCGCGGCGTCGTCGCCGAAGTCGTCCGGCGGTACGAAGAAGTCGACCTCGACGGCGGCGAAGAAGACGGCCGCCAAGAAGACGGCGGCGAAGTCGACCTCCACCGCGGCGAAGAAGTCGGCGTCCAGGTCCACGGCGAAGTCGACGTCCTCAGGGGAGAAGAAGCCGGCGGCGAAGAAGTCCACGCAGCGGAAGCGTTCCTCGGCCTAGCCTTCTTCGGCCTGGGCGTCGCGTGGCTTGCGGGGCGGCGTGGACAGGCGTTCGGGGGTGGTGGCGGGCCGCCGGGCGTCGGCGGTGCCGGCCGGGACGATGTGTTGCTCGCCGGTGCGGTGCGGTGCGGTGCGGTGCGGTGCGGTGCCGGAAAGGCGGAGGTGGAGTGGCCGGCTGCCAGGGTCCGGCAGTGCCGGGGGCGCGGTGCCGGGCCGCGGTCGGACAGGGCGGTGCCCGTCGGGGCGGGGCAAGGCGTGGGTTCGGGGTGGTGGCGCCGCCGGGGTTCGGCTGGTCCGGGTGCGTCCGGTGCGGGCCGGGACGGGAGGCGGTGTGCCTGCTGCCGGGCCGCGGGGATGACGGCCCGGCCGAGGCGGCGCGCGGGCTACCGGCGGAGCAGGGTGTCGATGAGCGACTCGAGGTAGGCGTCCCGCCCCGCGCCGGTCGGCAGGACGTGGGGGACGGCATGGCTGAGCTGGGTGTGCCCGAGGTAGCTGCTGTAGGCCAGCAGGCCGAGCCGGGCCGCCTCCCGCGCGCCGAAGCCCAACTCCTCGAAGAGCCCGGCCAGGTACTCGATGCGGCGCTCGGTCACCCGCTGAAGGACCGCGGCCACCCGGGGGTCGGCGGCGGTGGCGAGCAGTGACACCTCGAGCGGATCGTCCGCGGCCGACGTCGTCGCGTGGTGCAGCAGGGTGCGGAGCCGCTTCTCCGGGTTCGCCTCGGCCTCGACGGCGACGATGATCTGCTCGGTGCAGATCTCCTCCCAGCGCTCGAGCGCCGCGGCGACCAGCGCGTCCCGGTTGGTGAAGTGCCAGTAGAAGCTGCCCTTCGTGGTGCCCAGCCGGGCGGCGAGCGGCTCCACGGCGACCCCCGCGAGCCCGCGCTCGGCCATGGCCGCGAGGGCGGCGTCCGCCCAGTCGCCGGCGGTCAACCGCTTGCGTTCCCGGTTCTTCTCCGCCTCACCTTTCCGCATCTCCATACGGTACCGTACGGAGAAACGTACGCCACCGTATGGAGGTGCGTGATGCGCACGCTGCGGAACGTTCACGAACGGATCATCGATGCCCCGGCGGAGACCGTCGGGGCCCTGCTGGACCGCCTCTCGGCTCCCGACGACCCGCTCAGCCCCACGCCGGTGTGGCCGCCTATCCGTTTCGACCGTCCGCTCGGCGTCGGCGCCGACGGCGGCCACGGCTTCGTCCGTTACTCGGTCGGGGAGTACGAGCCCGGCCGCCGCATACGCTTCGACTTCCCGCCCCCGGAGAACGGCTTCCACGCGCTGGAGATCGAACCCCTCGGCCCCGGCCGGTGCCTGGTGCGGCATGTGCTCGAACAGCGGCAGAACGTCCGGGAGACCCTGCTGTGGGCGTTCGTGATCGGGCCCCTTCACGACACGATGATCGAGGAACTGCTCGACAACGCCGTCCGCGCCGCCACCCCCGGCGCCCCGCTTCGGCCCACCCGCTGGACCCGCAGGGCGCGCCTCCTGCTCAGCGCCGTCGGCGACCGGGCGAAGGCAGTCCCGCCGCCGGCGTCGGCCGCCCTGGCCCGACAGGCCTATGGGCAGCCGGACTTCATGGACGCCTGCCGGATCCCGCTGAATCCCGGAATGCCCCGGGACCCCGGCGCCTGGCGCACCGTCCTCCCGTTCCCCGTCCGAGCGACCGCGCCGAACGAGATCCTCCTGGGCAAGGACGCGGGACACCTCGACTTCCGGGCCTCGCTCCTGATCGAGGACGACGCGGCCACCCTCACGACCGTCGTCAGACTCCACAACCGGCGCGGCCGCCTGTACTGGGCCCTGGTGCGCCGCATCCATCCTCCGGCGGCCCGTCTGATGCTCACCCGCACCCGCCGCCGGCTGGCCCGCCGGGCAGCGCCCGCACCACTCCGCCCGGCCGAACCGGCCCCGCGCTGACGGATACGGTTCCCGGCGCAGTCGCCGGTCAAGGGGCGTAACGCCGCCACCGCCAAGACCACCCGGCCGGTCGCGGCACGGGTCCGCCGCCGCGATCCTGGGCGCAGGCAGGGCGGCGGGTCCGGCCGGAAGAAGAGCGGGTGAGCGGTATGAGCATCGACGAGACGGCCGAGCGTCTGATCCCGCTGCCGCCCGAGCGCGTCGCGTTCTACGCCATGGACTGGCGCCACGACCACGAGTGGACCCAGGGCATCCGCCGCGGCGCACTGACGCGGGAGGCCGAGGGCGGCGGCTTCGGTGTGGGAGCCGAGGTGACCCGGACGGCCTACTTCCTGGGCAAGCGGATCGACTACGTGCTGCGGGTGGCCGCCTACGAGCCGCTCCGGCTGCTCGACATGGTCTCGGTGGCGGGTCCGATGCCGATGCACGTCACATACACCTTCGCGCCACGGCGGAACGGCACCCTGGCCCGCATCCGGGTGCGTGGCGAAGCGGGCGGCCACTACCGCCTCGCCGCTCCGCTGATGGCGCGCAAGGTGCGTGGCTCGATCGGCAAGGACCTGGCGGACCTGGAGCGCGTGCTGACCCCGGCGAACTTATGCGACCCCAGGGCGCGGTTCCTAGACTGGCGGCGTCCGGAAAGTCCCGATTCGAGGGAGACGCGCATGTCCAAGCGAGGCAACAAGCGGCGCGCCCGCAAGAAGAAGGGCGCGAACCACGGAAAGCGCCCCAACAGCTGACCGAGCCGCGCACAGACGGACTCACGGGAGCCGGACCCGGCAGTACGGGTCCGGCTCCCGTGACGTCGAGGCCGCGGAGCGTCCGGCAGGCTGCCCGACCGCGGAGCGTCCGGCAGGCTGCCCGCCGCGCAACCTTCAGCAGGTGGTCAGCCCCTCGGCCGCTCGGCCGGTGGATCGGTCAGCCGGTCACCTCGTCACCCGTCGGCAGGGGCGGCTCCGCCTCGATCCGGGCCAGCTCCTCGTCCGTGAGAAGCCGGGACCGGAGCAGGAACCGCACCCCCTCCGGCGCCTCCAGCGAGAAACCGCTGCCCCGTCCGGGCACCACGTCGACGGTGAGGTGCGTGTGCCGCCAGTACGCGTACTGGTCCGCGCTCATCCAGAACGGGGCGCCGCCGGCGACCTCGCCGAGCAGCACGTCGGAACCGCCGACCCGGAACTCGCCCCGCGGGTAGCACATGGGCGCGCTGCCGTCGCAGCAGCCGCCGGACTGGTGGAACATCACCGGCCCGTGCCGCGCGGCGAGCCGTCCCACCAGTTCCTCGGCGGCGTCCGACAGTTCCACCCGCCTCGCCCGCTCGGTCATCAGAAGAAACCGAGCTTCTTCGCCGAATAGCTCACCAGCAGGTTCTTCGTCTGCTGGTAGTGGTCGAGCATCATCTTGTGGTTCTCCCGGCCGATGCCGGACTTCTTGTAGCCGCCGAACGCCGCGTGCGCCGGGTAGGCGTGGTAGCAGTTCGTCCACACCCGGCCGGCCTTGATCTCCCGGCCCAGGCGGTACGCCGTGTTCCCGTCCCGGGTCCATACGCCCGCACCCAGGCCGTACAACGTGTCGTTCGCGATCTTCAGCGCCTCGTCGACCGAGTCGTACGTCGTGACGGAGACGACCGGACCGAAGATCTCCTCCTGGAAGATCCGCATGTCGTTCCTGCCGCGGAAGATCGTCGGCTCGATGTAGTAGCCGCCTTCCAGCCCTGGCACCGTGCGCGGCCCGCCGCCGGTGAGGATCTCGGCGCCTTCCTGGGTGCCGATGTCGATGTAGGAAAGGATCTTCTCGTACTGGTCGTTGCTCGCCTGAGCGCCGATCATCGTCGCCGGGTCCAGCGGGTCACCGCTGACGATCGCCCTGGTGCGCTCGACGCAGCGGGCCATGAACTCGTCGTATACGGAGGAGTGGATCAGCGCCCGTGACGGACAGGTGCAGACCTCGCCCTGATTGAGCGCGAACATCACGAAACCCTCGACGGCCTTGTCCAGGTAGTCGTCGTCGGCGGCGGTCACGTCGGGCAGGAAGAGGTTCGGGCTCTTGCCGCCCAGCTCCAGCGTGACGGGGATGATGTTCTCGCTCGCGTACTGCATGATCAGGCGCCCGGTGGTGGTCTCACCGGTGAACGCCACCTTCGCGACGCGCGGGCTGGAGGCGAGCGGCTTGCCGGCCTCGACGCCGAAGCCGTTGACGACGTTGACCACACCCGGCGGGAGCAGGTCGGCGATCAGTTCGACCACCAGCAGCAGGCTGACCGGCGTCTGCTCGGCCGGTTTGATGACGACGCAGTTGCCCGCGGCGAGCGCGGGCGCCAGCTTCCAGGCGGCCATCAGGATGGGGAAGTTCCAGGGGATGATCTGACCGACCACGCCCAACGGCTCGTGGTAGTGGTACGCCACGGTGTCCGCGTCGATCTCCGCGATGCTGCCCTCCTGGGCGCGGACGACGCCGGCGAAGTACCGGAAGTGGTCCACTGCCAGCGGGATGTCGGCCGCGAGCGTCTCGCGCACCGGCTTGCCGTTCTCCCATGTCTCCGCCACGGCGATCTTCTCGAGGTTCTCCTCGATCCGGTCCGCGATGCGGTTGAGGATGTTGGCGCGTTCCGTGGCGGACGTCCGGCCCCACTTGCCGGCCGCGGCGTGGGCCGCGTCCAGGGCCAGGTCGATGTCCGCGCCCGTAGACCGGGCGACCTCGCAGAAGACCTTGCCCGTCACCGGCGTCGGATTGTCGAAGTACCGGCCCTCCACGGGGGCGACCCAGTCGCCTCCGATGAAGTTGTCGTATCGCCGGGCGAAGTCGACGATGCTGCCCTCGGAACCTGGCTGCGCGTACACCATGGCGGCTCTCCTCGGTGGATGGCGAGTGCGGTGGCACGCGGCGGCCGCGCCGCGTGCTGAGCACACTGTGAGCGCGCGAGGTTGGTGCGGGGTTGGCGCGGCTCGTCCGCCTCCGACGGGTGAGCGTTCGTGCGGCCCGATCGCCCGCCTGTCGTCAGTCGTCGCGCAGGGCGGTGCTGAGCCGTCCGGCCGCGAGCGCCCGGCGGGCGTCGCCCGGTCCCAGCAGGCGCAGCGCGTGCTGGTGCACCTCCGCGTCGTACGGGGCCCGTTCGCCGTAGCGGAGGGCGTGTTCCGGGCGGGCGGAGGCGAGGACCGCCTCCCGTACGGCGACCTCCAGTTGGACCCGCCACTCCACGATCCCCGGTGCTTCCGACCGGGGCAGCAACGGGCCGCGGTATTGGCGCAGCGCGGCGGCCGTGTCGCCGGTCTCCAGCGCGCGCAGCAGATCGACGGCGTCGCAGGCGACGGGCGTCGTCAGCGCGTAGCGGCGGGTCGCGATGCCGCCGGACAGGGCCCGGCGCAGATGGGAGATCTCCGCCTTGAAGGTCGAGGCGGTGACGGGCCTCTCGCCGTACAGCGCCTCACGCAGCCGCTCCGGCGGGAAGCCGTCGGGCTCCAGCGCGAGCAGGGTCAGGATCTCCAGCTGACGCGGCCGCAACGGCAACGGCGTACCGTCCCGCACGGCGTCCTCGGCCCCCAGGCACCGCAGCCGCACGCCGGTGCCGCGCGGACCCGGCGGCTCCGACCGCAGCCGGGTCTCGATCGTCGAAACCAGCGTGCGCACCGTGGACATGGCCAGCGGATGCGAGCGGTCCCAGGTGGTCGACAGGTCCAGCACACCGAGGATCCGGCCGCCGGGGTCGCGGATCGGCGCGCAGTAGCAGACCCAGCCGTGCAGGGCGGTGACCAGGTGCTCGGCGGAGAAGATCGTGCTCGGGCGGCCCGTACGCAGCGCCAGCGACAGCGCGTTGGTCCCCATGGCCTGCTCGTCCCACCGGCCGCCGGGCGCGAAGTTGACCCGCTCCGCGCGACGTTGCATGGTCCGGCCGCCGCACGTCCACAGGATGGTGCCGCACTCGTCGGTGACCGCGGTGACGAACCCGGCGTCGTCGGCGATGCTGTGCAGCTCGTCCGTCAGGCCCTCGACGGGGCCGCGCAGCGGTGACCCCGCCCAGCGGTGGTGCACCGTGCCGCCGTCCGACACGGGGGCGCTGTCCCGGCCCGGATCGACGCTGCTGAGGGAACGCACCCAGGACTCCGTGACCTCGGGCCGCAACGTCCCGCCGCCACCCGGCGACCACCTGGCCGCCTTCAATCCGGGCACCCACCGGGACCACTCGTCCTCCAGGGCGGCCCTGCGCCGCCGGAGGTCACTGCGCTGTGACATGTTCTCCCCTGTCGCGGATCGGGGGACGACCGCCCATTGTTCCCGCGCAGGACGGACGGCGCACCATGCCGTCGGGCTGATTCTTCCGGCGGTCACGGCGCGGGCGGGGGACGACCGCGTGGGTCGGCGGCGTCGCTCATGCCGACCGCGCCGCTGGGGGATTGCGCCGGCCTCGTGATCCGCTCGTCCAGCGTCCTGCTCCGACGACCACGTCGTTCCAGAAGCTCGCCACCGCCTTCGCCCGTGCGCCCCGCCGCGCCGTCGGCCAGGCGCTCAGGGCACGTACCGACGGCATAGACCCAGGTCCGGCCTCTGAGTGACACCCCGTCGACCAATGCGCCCGGTCTGCGCCCTTCTGTGCGAGGGACGCACGGGTGAGTCTGTGTCGTACGGGGGCCGGTGGCGCCGTCCGGCGGCACCCGACAAAACCGCAGGGTAGAGCTCCAAACAGG
>NZ_JBSGZJ010000305.1:0-8860 GCF_053610925.1 Streptomyces sp. NPDC054847
ATGTTCGCGGCGCACCCTGTGCGCACGGCCGGTGTGTGCGGCGGCCCTCAGTCCTGGGCGGTCGCCACGTCCTTGTCTGGGACGGCCTGCCCCGAGCGGATCAGGTCGATGCGCCCCATGACCTTGGCCCGCAGGTCGCTGGGCACGTCGTCCTGCCCGCAGCACCGCTTGACCAGCTTCTTCACCGCTTGCTCCAGGCCGTACTTCTCCAGGCACGGGGAGCACTCCTCGAAGTGGACCTCGAACTTGGTGCAGTCACTGTCGGGCATCTCGTGGTCGAGGAACTCGTAGAGATGGTCCAGGACCTCCGAGCAGTCCGTCTCGTGCGGCTCTCCGCAGCTCATGAGCCCGAGCCTTTCGCGTCGTTCGACTCCCCCGCACCGGCCGGGACGAGCCCGCGCTCACGGGCGTAGTCCTCGAGCATGCCGCGCAGTTGGCGGCGGCCGCGGTGCAGGCGGGACATCACCGTACCGATGGGTGTTCCCATGATGTCCGCGATCTCCTTGTACGCAAAGCCCTCGACGTCCGCGAGATAGACCGCGATCCGGAACTCCTCGGGGATCGCCTGAAGGGCTTCCTTGACGTCCGAGTCCGGCAGGTGGTCGAGCGCCTGCGACTCCGCGGAGCGCAGCCCGGTCGACATGTGCGACTCGGCGCGCGCGAGCTGCCAGTCCTCGATCTCCTCCGCCGCGCTGCGCTGGGGCTCACGCTGCTTCTTGCGGTAGGAGTTGATGAAGGTGTTCGTGAGGATCCGGTACATCCACGCCTTGAGGTTCGTGCCCTCGCGGAACTGGTGGAAGGACCCGTACGCCTTCGCGTACGTCTCCTGCACAAGATCCTCGGCATCGGCGGGATTGCGCGTCATGCGCAGCGCAGCCGAATACATCTGGTCCAGGTAGCCGAGAGCATCCCGCTCGAAGCGGGCATTGCGCTCGAGCGTCGTCTCCTCGGACGTCTGCGCCTGACCGTCGTCGGTCCCTGCGTCGGTCCCAGTGACCGGACCCACCTCCTCCAACGCTGTGGCGGGGCCGAATGCCGACCCGCTCGAATCGGAGAATAGTCGACCTTGGTCCGCCGGGCCCTGCCGATTCACGTCACCCGCCGCAGGAACCGGCCCGCTCTTGCCCTGCGACAGCACCGTCCACTCCAACCCGTTGGCGCGCTCTGCTGTCGGGCAGAAGGTCGTACCCATGCGGCGGACTCCCTACTCCATGCTCTGTTCTGACGTTCGCCTCAACAGCCACGGCCGGTGTCTCATTCCCGCAAGGACCCGGTCCACCCGATCACGGCGTCCGTAATGGTGAGAAGGGTCTCGTCCTCGGTGATCCCGGCACGCTTGGGCACGGCGAACCCGTGGTCCCCGTGTGCCACTTCCACCAGCTCGTAGGACCCCTCGGGGAACTCGCCGGGCCTGCCGAAGGGGTCACTGCCGCCCTGCACCACGAGCGTCGGCACGCCCGCGCCGAGCAGCTCGTCCGCGCGGGACTTCTCCGGCCGCCCCGGCGGGTGCAGCGGGAAACTCAGCGCGAGGACGGCCGCCGCACCCAGGTCCGCGGCGGTCCTGCACGCCACGCGCGCGCCGGCGCTGCGTCCGCCGGCGACGACCGGCAGCCCCTTCTTCGTGAGCGCCGGCCAGAGCTCACGCCAGGCGGCGTCCAGGGTCCGCGGCGCCGGAGCGACCTTCTTGCCCGCGACCCGCCAGGGCTGCTCCACGAGGGCGACGGTGACGCCGTGCGCGGGCAGGACGCGCGCGATCGCCTGCAGATCGCGCGCTTCGATCCCGCCGCCGGCACCGTGCCCGAGCGCCAGCACGAGGTGCGCGCGCTTCCCGCCGAACCAGGTGATCCGGGCGTCCCCGCCGGCGACCTCGATGATCTCTTTCCGCTCCATCCGGCCATTCTGGCGCGGGGCCGCCGGCCGCGCCGTTCCCGGGCGCGGCCCTGTCGGCGGGCGGCCGTCGTTCCCTGACGGCGGCTGCCGCGGCCCTCCGTGACGGTCAGGAGGACGGCTGGGTCAGAACAACGTCGCTTCTTCCGGCGCGGGCAGCTCCTCCAGCAGCTCCGGCCCGTTGTTCCGCACGTTGCTCACGGCCGTCGTCACGGGATAGGCCCGCATCCGCCCGCCGGGCGGCGGCTCCAGCAGCGACCGCAGCTCCTCCGGGTCGGTCCGGGCCGGGTCCAGCCACGCGTCCCAGCGTTCCGGCGTCAGCATCAGCGGCATCCGGGGGTGGATGTCCGCCAGCGAATGGGGCCCCTCCGCCGGGGCTACCCCCAGCGGCCCGGTCTCCGCCTCCGTCGTGATCACGGAGCAGGTCACCCACCACGCCTGCGGATGGTCGTCCGGCAGGGTGCGGTCGCGCCAGAACTCGTAGAGCCCCGCCATCGCGAACACCGACCCGTCGGCGGGCGTGACGAAGTACGGCTGCTTCCGCGGCCGCTTCTTCTTCCCCTCGACCTCCAGCTGGCGTTCGCCGGAGCCGGTCACCCACTCGTAATAGCCGTCGGCGGGCAGGATGCAGCGCCGGGTGAGGAAGGGCCTGCGGAACGACGGCTTGTCGTGCACCGTCTCCGCCCGCGCGTTGATCATCCGCGCCGCGCCTTCCGGCGTCTTGGCCCACGAGGGCACCAGCCCCCACTTCAGCGTGCGCAGCTGGCGAACCGGAGCACGGTCGCCTGCGTCCTTGAGAGGGCGTTCGAGAATCGCGTAGACCTCTTTGGTGGGCGCCACGTTCCAGTCGGGTTCCAGAGTCTCCTTCGGCTCCCACTTCTCGACCTCGAAGATCCCTACGAGGTCCTCCGGCCTACGACTCGCTGCATACCGTCCGCACATAAGTGCCACACTGCCACTTCCGTACGCCGTCCGAGGGAGCCGCCCGCGAAATGGTCACCACATACGCCGGCGCCGCGAGCGCGTCACTCACCGACCTGTGGGACCGCCTCTTCGGCACCCAGACCGCTCCGGAGCCGTGGCTCGTCGCCGTCACCGGGCTGGTGTCGCTCGCCGCGGTCATGCCGAACTTCCTGTGGCGTCTGACACGCAACGCCGTCACGATCGCCCACGAAGGCGGCCACGGTCTCGTGGCCCTGGCCACGGGACGCCGGCTGCAGAGCATCCGGCTGCACTCCGACACCAGCGGTCTGACCGTCAGCCGCGGCAGGCCGACCGGCATCGGAATGATCCTCACGGCCGCCGCGGGCTACACGGCGGCCCCGCTGCTCGGCCTGGGCGGCGCCTGGCTGCTCGCCGCGCACCACATCACGCTGCTGCTGTGGCTGGCGACCGCGCTGCTACTGGCGCTGCTCGTCATGGTGCGCAACGCGTACGGGGTGCTGACGGTCACGGTCACCGGGGCGGCGTTCCTGCTGGTCTCGTGGCTGACGGGGCCGGCCGTACAGTCCGTCTTCGCGTACACGGCCGTCTGGTTCATGCTGCTCGGCGGGGTGCGGCCGGTCTTCGAGCTCCAGTCCAAGCGGCGGTACGGAGGTGCGCCGGACTCGGACGCCGACCAGCTCGCGAGACTCACCCATGTGCCACCGGCGATCTGGTTGTTCTTCTTCCACGCGGTGTCGGTCTGCTCGCTGATCGGCGGGGGCCGCTGGCTGCTCGGCCTGTGAGACAGCGGCCGTCACCCCGCCTACCACCTCTCCGTTACGCCCTGGTTTCCACATATTTGATCAAGATCTGGGTCGGCGCGGAGCCACTAAAGTGAGGGCCATGACCGAAAGCGCCGTGCAGCCCGCCCTCTGGCCCGCCCCCCTTGCGACCGGAGCCGTCGAAGCGACGGTCACCGTGCCCGGTTCGAAATCCGTCACCAATCGCGCCCTCGTCCTGGCGGCGCTGGCCGCCGAGCCCGGCTGGCTGCGCCGGCCGCTGCGCTCGCGCGACACCCTGCTGATGTCCGCGGCCCTTCAGGCGATGGGCGTGGGCATCGAGGAGACGGTCTCTTCGAGCACCGCGGGCGGCTCGGCCGACGAGGCCGCAGGCGGTGCCGGCGAGGCATGGCGCGTGATCCCCTCCGGCCTGAACGGACCCGCCACCGTCGACGTCGGCAACGCGGGCACCGTGATGCGTTTCCTGCCGCCGGTGGCCGCGCTGGCCGACGGTCCGATCCGCTTCGACGGCGACCCTCGTTCCTACGAGCGCCCGCTGAACGGCGTCATCGACGCGCTGCGGACGCTCGGCGCCCGGATCGACGACGACGGCCGCGGCTCGCTCCCCATGACCGTGCACGGCGGCGGCGCCCTGGAAGGCGGGCCGGTCCGGATCGACGCCTCCTCGTCGTCCCAGTTCGTCTCCGCGCTGCTGCTGTCCGCCCCGCGCTTCAACCAGGGCGTGGAAGTGCGGCACGTCGGCGGCCGGCTCCCGTCCATGCCCCACATTCGGATGACCGTGGACATGCTGCGCGCCGTGGGCGCCCAGGTCGACGAGCCGGAGACCGGCGGCGAGCCGGACGTCTGGCGGGTGTCGCACAGCGCACTGCTCGGTCGCGACCTGACGATCGAACCGGATCTGTCGAACGCCCAGCCGTTCCTGGCGGCGGCACTGGTGACCGGCGGCCGGGTGACGATCCCCGACTGGCCCGAGCGCACCACCCAGCCCGGTGACGCGCTGCGCGAGATCTTCACCGAGATGGGCGGTTCCTGCGAGCTGACGACGACGCCGAACGGAACGGCCCTGGTCTTCACCGGCAGCGGCCGTATCCACGGCATCGACGTCGACCTCGGCGAGGTCGGCGAGCTGACCCCCGGCATCGCGGCGGTCGCGGCGCTCGCCGACTCCCCCTCGACACTTCGCGGTGTCGCCCATCTGCGTCTGCACGAGACGGACCGCCTGGCGGCACTCACCAAGGAGATCAATGAGCTCGGCGGTGACGTGACCGAGACGGAGGACGGCCTCCACATCCGCCCGCGTCCCCTCCACGGCGGTGTCTTCCGCACCTATGACGACCACCGGATGGCGACGGCGGGCTCGGTGATCGGTCTCGCCGTCGACGGCGTGCAGATCGAGAACGTGGCGACGACCGCCAAGACCCTGCCCGACTTCCCGCAGATGTGGGCCGAAATGCTCGAGGCCTGACACCATGCGGCGCTACGGCAAGCACACCGACGAGGACGACATCCGGTCCCGGCCCAACCGCAAGGGCAACCGGCCGCGCACCAACATCCGCCCCAAGCACGAGGACGCCATGGAGGGCATGGTCCTCACCGTCGACCGCGGCAGGCTGACCTGCCTCGTCGGTGAACGGATCATCACGGCGATGAAGGCCCGGGAACTGGGCCGCAAGGCGGCCGTCGTCGGTGACCGGGTCGGGATCGTCGGCGACCTATCGGGCGACAAGGACACCCTCGCGAGGATCGTCCGCATCGAGAAGCGCTCCTCGGTGCTGCGCCGTACCGCCGACGACGACGATCCGTTCGAGCGGGTCGTCGTCGCGAACGCCGACCAGCTCGCCATCGTCACCGCCCTCGCCGACCCCGAGCCGCGCCCCCGCCTGATCGACCGCTGTCTGGTCGCGGCGTACGACGGCGGGCTCGAACCGCTGCTGGTGCTGACGAAGTCGGACCTCGCGTCGCCCGACGAACTCCTGGAGATGTACGGCGCGCTGGGCGTCCCGCACGTGGTCACCACTCGGGACGAGTTCGTCGACGGGCGTGCCGCGGAGCGGGTGCGCGAGCACCTGGTGGGACGGACGACCGCGTTCGTCGGGCACTCCGGCGTCGGCAAGACGACCCTGGTCAACGCCCTCGTCCCGGACGAGATGCGGCGGAGCACCGGCCTGGTCAACGCAGTGACGGGCCGTGGCCGGCACACCACGACCTCCGCCCTCGCCCTCCCGCTCGCGGACGAGAAGGGCGGCTGGGTGGTCGACACCCCCGGGGTGCGCTCCTTCGGGCTGCACCATGTCGACCCGTCCCGGGTCATCAACGCCTTCCCCGACCTGGTGCCGGGCACCGAGGGCTGCCCGCGCGCCTGCTCGCACGACGAGCCGGACTGCGCGCTGGACGACTGGGTGGCGGAGGGCCACGCCGATCCGGCTCGGCTCTATTCGCTGCGGCGGCTGCTCGCCACCCGTGAGCGACGCGAAGGCGACTGAGTCATCCGTGTTTGCCGTCCCCGACGCCTGGTAAGTGCATAATCGCACCAGGTCGGACCGGCCGGTCATGACCGATCGGTCCGCAGCCCGGTCGGTCCCGGACCAGGCAGTCGTCGACTACGCGGGAGGCCCAGTACTCATGGCGTGGCTGCTGGTGGTGGTTGCGGGGCTCCTCGAAACGGGCTTCGCCGTGTGTCTCAAGCTGTCGCACGGCTTCACGAGGCTGTGGCCGACGGTCGCCTTCGCCGCGTTCGCGCTGGGCAGCTTCGGTCTGCTGACCCTGTCGCTGAAGAAGCTCGACGTGGGCCCGGCCTACGCGGTGTGGACGGGGATCGGCGCCGCCGGCACGGCCATCTACGGCATGGTCTTCCTCGACGACCTGGTCTCCACCCTCAAGATCGTCTCCATCACGCTGGTGATCGTCGGGGTCATCGGTCTCCAGCTCTCGGGCTCGTCGCAATGAGTCCGTCGCCCACCGCGGCCCGCACGAGCGGGGCGACACTCGCGCCGGCAGGCGCGACGACGAAGGACAGCGCGAGCCGCATCGTGAGTTCGCAGCGCCGGGACAGGTCGCCCGGTTCGCCGTCGCCGTCCCAGGACCGGCCGGCGTGTCCCGGCGCGGCGAGCGAACGGTCCCGCACGGCCGCGACCAGCTCCGCCGGACCGGGCAGTCGCGCGTCCGCGCGACGCTGGGCGGGCACCCGCGAGAGCACGGCCCCGCGGACCGGGCGCGGCACCGGCAGCCGTTCGCCCCAGCAGCCGGTGAGCAGCGCGCGCAGCACGGGTCTCGCCCGCGCCTCCCCGACGGTCCATTCGGCGACGGCCACGAGCCGGTCGGCAACCGGGGCACTCTGCGCCATCAGCCGCTCCACCCCGCGCAGATAGGCGTCGGCCTCGCGCCGCGCGAGGGCGCGGGCGAGGCCGTCCTTGCTGCCGAACTCGTTGTAGAGGGTCTGGCGGGAGACGCCCGCGGCGGAGGCGACGTCGACCATCCGTATCCCCGCCCAGGGCAGGTCGCGCAGCGCCGCAAGAGCGGCGTTCAGCAGTGACTCCCGCGCTGCAGGCATGGTCGCCTCCCCGGCCGAGCAACTCCGGTCTCAGAGTTGACGGGCCGCGTTCCCCTGTCAATACAGACGGCAGGAGGCCGCCGCCGCGGCCGGCCCGGGAACGACCGGGCCTGCACGGATAGAGTGGCGACCATGCCCGACTACCACGATGATCTGCGGCTTGCCCACGTCCTCGCGGACGCCGCCGACGCCACCACCATGGACCGGTTCAAGGCTCTCGACCTCAAGGTCGAGACGAAACCGGACATGACGCCGGTGAGCGAGGCCGACAAGGCGGCGGAGGAACTCATCCGCGGGCATCTGCAACGGGCGCGGCCACGCGACGCGATCCTCGGTGAGGAGTTCGGCATCGAGGGCACCGGGCCGCGGCGCTGGGTCGTCGACCCGATCGACGGCACGAAGAACTATGTGCGCGGCGTGCCGGTCTGGGCGACGCTGATCTCGCTGATGGAGGCGGGAGAGGGCGGCTACCAGCCGGTCGTGGGCGTGGTGTCGGCGCCGGCGCTCGGCAGGCGCTGGTGGGCGGCGAAGGGCGGGGGCGCGTACACAGGCCGCAGCCTGACGTCCGCGACACGCCTGCACGTCTCGAAGGTCGAGCGCATAGAGGATGCCTCCTTCGCGTACTCGTCACTGACCGGCTGGGAGGCCCAGGGCCGTCTCGACGGGTTCATGGACCTGACGCGCGCGGTCTGGCGCACCCGGGGCTACGGCGACTTCTGGCCGTACATGATGGTCGCCGAGGGCTCGGTCGACATCTGCGCGGAGCCGGAGCTGTCCCTGTGGGACATGGCCGCGCCGGCGATCGTCGTCCAGGAGGCGGGCGGCCTCTTCACGGGCCTCGACGGACGACAGGGACCGCACAGCGGAAACGCCGCGGCGTCGAACGGGCTGCTCCACGAGGAGCTGCTGGGTTACCTCAACCAGCAGTACTGAGGGACACGACGGTACTGGTCCACAACGGCGGCGACATCAGCGCCGGCAGACCGGCGTACGCCGCTCATGCAGGGGCGTACGCCGGTCCGCCGGAGGCTCAGGCGCGGGCCGGAGAGGCCGCGCACGCCCTCTTGCTGCCGTCCCGGAGGGCTGCGACTCTGAGAGTCCCCACACTTGTGAACTTGTGAATCGGTTCTCTAGTGGCCGATCACCAAGGAGGTGGCTCCCTTCATGCTCGTCCGTGACGCCATGAGCACGGTGGTTCTCACCATCGGACCCGCACACACACTCCGCCAGGCGGCCAGGCTGATGGCCGCACGCCGCGTAGGCGCGGCAGTGGTCCTCGACTCCGACTCGAGCTTCGGCATCCTCACAGAACGGGACATCCTGAACTCGGTCGGTCTGGGGCAGGACCCCGACCTGGAGACCGCCGGAACCCACACCACCACCGACGTCGTCTTCGCCGCGCCTTCCTGGACCCTGGAGGAGGCGGCCGCGGCCATGAGTCACGGCGGGTTCCGCCATCTGATCGTGACGGACGGGGACGGGCCGATCGGCGTGGTCTCCGTCCGCGACATCATCCGCTGCTGGGCCCCGGCCAGGAGCCAGGTGGTCGCCTAGGAGCCTTCGCCGGGTCCCGGTCCGGGCGCCGGATCGGTGCACGGAACCACGCTCCCCCGGGCACGCGGTAGGGGCCGGATCCCTCCCGGGATACGGCCCCTAACACTCGAAAAACCGTCCCGTCGGCCGCCCAGGGCCTGGGCCC
>NZ_JBSGZJ010000306.1:0-8820 GCF_053610925.1 Streptomyces sp. NPDC054847
GGGTCAGGGCGCCGAAGACTTCTCTGCGTGCCCGTAGCGGGGCCACGACGGCGCTGTTCGCGCCGAGTTGCGCGAACAGCCCCAAGTAATGGGCGTCCAGGGGGCTTTCGCCCCGGGCCGACGGCAGGGGGCCGGTCAGCAGCAGCGGTCCCGCGCCGCGCAGCGCCCGGGCCAGGGGCCCCCGGGCGGCCTCGGTCACCGGCGGGAGCCCGCCCTCGTAAGCCCCCGGGTGCAGCGCCCGGGGATCGCGGTGGACCACGCAGACCCGCTCCACCTGGGCTTGCTCGGTGAACAGGTCCACCACGCACCAGTCGGCGAGGCGCTGCGTCACGATCCGGGCCGCCCGGTGCAGACCCTCGTCCAGATCCAGCGTGTTGCTCAGGGCGATCCCGGTGTCGGCCAGCAGGGAGAGCCGCTCCAGCGCCGACATGCCCGCCTCCGCGCCGCTCCTGCTCATGCCCCGTTCCGGAGCGGTCTGCGGCAGCCGGACGGGCTCGTGCTCCTGCTCGCGCCGACCGCTGCCCTGAGCGCGGGACGGGTGGACGGACGCATGCGCCCGGGGGATCAGCTGGCCGACGAACACGGTCCGGCCGTCGGCTGTCTCCTGGGTCTGGATGAGCAGACGGACGGGGACCAGGTGGCCGTCGCGGTGCAGCGCGGGGAGCGGTACGGAGCGGCCCACGATGCGTGTCTGCCCGGTGAGCAGGAGGGAGCTGAAAGCCGAGAGGTGGCGCTTTCGCAAGTGCTCGGGGATGAGGGTGGTCAGCTTGCGCCCGACCAGTTCGTCCGGGTGCCAGCCGAGCAGATCCGCCGCCGGTCCGTTCGCCGCGATGATCCGGTTTCCCTCGTCCGCGGCGATTGTGGGGACCCTGCTGGCCTGTACGTGGCGGGCGTCCCACGGCACCAGTTCGGAGGAGCCGGCGCCCGGCTCGCGGGGCACGACCGTCCACGCCGTGGGGCGTTCGCCGGCGAGCTGGTCGATGATCTGGTCGAACAGCCAGTCATGGAAGACGCGCCCGCGCGGAAGCGCGGGCAGGGTGAGCAGCCGCTCGTCCCGTGCGGCCTCTTCCGCCACGTCGAGCACCCGGCGCAGGGTGACCACCGCGGGTGTGGCGTCCGCCGGGACCGACAGGGACAGCGAGTGGATGTTCGCATCGGAAGGCTGCTTCTTCATCGCGGCCGTCACACAGGCGCTGATCACGTTGTTCATGTCATGAGCGGCGACGAGTTCCTCCGGCCGCACGCCGAGCCGCTCCCCGGCGGACGCGGCGAGGGCCAGCTCCCGCAGCAGCGCGTGCCGGTGCTGCTGCGACGCGGAGCACAGGACGTCCGGCACGTCGACCAGTGTCACCGTCTCGCCGGACGAGGGCGGCACAGCCGCCTCCCATCCGGACGGCGGCGGGGGCGGCGGCCCGTCGGGCCACAGCTCGAACCAGACCGTCTTGCACTCTTCGTCGGTGTCGGACCCGTGGCGGGACGCCAGCTGTTCGACCAGGGCCAGCCCCTGCCCCGTACCGGCGTAGGAAGTGCCGCCGTGCGGCACCAGCCCGCGGCCGGGCCGGTGATCACTGACCCGCACGGTGACCCTGCCGTTGAGCACCCGGACCGAGACCTCCACCTCGGTGCGCGCGTGCACCACCGCGTTGGTCACCAGCTCGCTGACCAGAAGCTCAGCGGTGTCCACGACATCCGACGAGAGGCCGTCCAGCGCGTCCCGCACGAACCGCCGGGCGGACGCCACGCTCTCCGGATTCTGAGGGAACCGCCGGGACGGTGCCCCCGGCGGATCGAGGTTGCCCATGACGTCAGTCTGCCGCACGCCGCTCCGGCACGCGGCGGGCCTTCGACGTATCGGCTGGTCAGCGCGCTGAGGGGGTCCGGCGGCCGAGTGACCTGGCGGGCCGCCCCGCGACACGGCCCGTGCCCGCCAGGACGCGCGGGGACCGTGTGGCGCGGGGCGGTCCGCGCGGAATCGTGTGGACCGCCCCGCACGCGGGACCGCGGAGCCCTGTACGGAAGTGGGCGACTCGATGGTCACGGACCGCCCTCGCGCCAGGGACCGCCTCCCCGTTCCGGCCCCGCGGCGGCGCAGCCGTGGGCGCACCGTCCGACGGAGCACCGCCGCCGGCGCCCCCGCCCCACCGTCCCCCGCCGTCCCGCCCCCCCGGGTGGTCCCCTTGAGCAGGCAGGATCGTCCGGCCGCCCGTAGCGGCCCCGGTATAAAGAACCCATGACTGCCGATGCCCCCGTGCCCACCCGCCCCGCGACGCTCGAGGACGTGGCCAGGGTGGCGGGCGTCTCCCGGGCCACCGTCTCCCGGGTGATCAACGGGGCGCCGACGGTGGACCCCGGGCTGCGGGGGATCGTCGAGGAGGCCATAGCGGCGACCCGTTACGTCCCCAACCGCGCCGCCCGGTCCCTGGTGACCCGCAGGACCGACTCGATCGCGCTCGTCGTCTCGGAGCAGGAGCAGCGGTCCGGCGCGACTCCGTTCGTGGGGCGGATGTTCACCGACCCGTACTTCGGGCGCGTGGTGAGCGGACTGCTGGAGGTGCTGCGGCCGGCGGGTGTCCAGATGATGCTGATGCTGGTCGACGACGAGACCTCGCGCGTGCAACTGCTGTCGTACCTGCGCCAGGGCCATGTGGACGGCGTCGTGCTGGTCTCCTCGCACGGCTCCGACCCGCTGTCGCAGTTGATCACCGGCACCGGACTTCCGGCCGTGCTCTCGGGACGCAGCAGCCGCAGCGGCCGGCTGACCTATGTCGAGGTGGACCAGCGGGCCGGTGCCGAACTGGCCGCCGAACACCTGGTGTCGCTGGGCCGCCGCCGGATCGGCACGGTGACCGGGCCTCAGGACATGCCCGCGGGGCAGGAGCGGCTGGCGGCGTTCCGCAGTGCGCTCGCCCGGCACGGGATCGACGATCTGGCGTGGGTGGAGGGTGACTTCACGCATGTGGGTGGCGCTGCCGCCATGAAGCGGCTGCTGGCGCGGAGGCCCGACCTGGACGGCGTTTTCGTCGCCTCCGACCTGATGGCCATGGGCGCGCTGCCTGTGCTCTCCCGCGAGGGCCGGCGTGTGCCCGAGGACGTCGCCGTGGTCGGCTTCGACGACAGCAACGCCGCGCAGGCGTGCGACCCGCCGTTGACGACGGTACGGCAGCCGGTCGAGGAGATGTCGTCCGAGATGGCGAGGCTGCTGCTGCGGCAGATCCGCGAGCCGGGCGACCCCCTCCCCTCGGTGGTCTTCCACCCTTCGCTGGTGCTCCGCGAGTCGGCCTGAGCAGGCGCCGGGGCAGGGGTCCTGAGCCGTGCGGTTGTGAGAGAGCGCTCCATCACGGGAGCGCTCTCTCTGCTCGGTGAACCATCGCCTGTGTGCGGCGTATTGGATGAATCAGTGAAATCCAACAGCACCTCCGGGACCCCTCTGTGGCCCCAAACTGCCTGAAAACGTTCAGGACTTGAAGTCTACGGCCCCAAGGTGCCGCCCGCTTCGGTGAGTTGTTGCACGAGTCTTGACGGCGGCGTAACGCGCGGAGAATCATCCGTGTATCCGAGAGAGCGCTCTCTCAGCAGGTTGAGCCCGACTTCCGTGCACAGCACCTCCGTACACAGCATCAGCACCCGCCCCTGACCTCCTCAGGAGAGACAGCCATGCCCGCTGCCCCCACAAGACAGCTCGGACCACCCCCGAACCTCGCGCATCACCGGCGGCGCGGCACCGTCGCGCTGATCGTCACCGCCATGGTCGCCGCTCTGGTCGGCCTGCTGCCCGCGGCGCCCGCGCAGGCCGCACCCGTCCTGCTGTCCCAGGGCAGGACGGTGACCGCCTCGAGCCAGGAGAACGGCGGCACGTCCGCCGCCAACGCCGTCGACGGCAACGCCGGCACCCGCTGGTCGAGCGCCTTCGCGGACCCGCAGTGGATCCAGGTCGACCTCGGCGCGAGCGCCACCGTCACCCAGGTCGTCCTGGCCTGGGAGGCGGCCTACGCCAAGGGCTACCGCATAGAGCTGTCCGGCAACGGCACCGACTGGACCACCGCCCACTCCACGACAGCCGGTCCCGGCGGCACGGAGACCCTGAACGTCTCCGGCACCGCACGCTACGTGCGCATGCACGGGACCGCCCGGGCCACCCAGTACGGCTACTCGCTCTGGGAGTTCAAGATCTACGGCACCATGAACGGGGGAGGCGGCCCCGAGATCCCCGGCGGAGGCGACCTCGGTCCCAACGTCCTCGTCTTCGACCCCTCCACGCCCGACATCCAGGGAAAGCTCGACGAGATCTTCCGCCGCCAGGAGTCGGCGCAGTTCGGCACCGACCGCTACCAGCTGCTGTTCAAGCCGGGCACGTACAACAACATCAACGCGCAGATCGGCTTCTACACCTCCATCTCCGGTCTCGGGATCGACCCGGACGACACCACCTTCAACGGTGATGTGACGGTCGACGCCGGCTGGTTCGACGGCAACGCGACCCAGAACTTCTGGCGCTCCGCGGAGAACCTCGCCCTCAACCCGGTCAACGGCACCAACCGCTGGGCCGTCTCCCAGGCCGCCCCCTTCCGCAGGATGCACGTCAAGGGCGGCCTCAACCTGGCCCCCAGCGGCTACGGATGGGCCAGTGGCGGCTACATCGCCGACAGCAGGATCGACGGCACGGTCGGGCCGTACTCCCAGCAGCAGTGGTACACCCGCGACAGCTCCGTCGGCGGCTGGACCAACGGCGTCTGGAACATGACGTTCTCCGGCGTCCAGGGCGCGCCCGCCACCGGCTTCCCGAACCCGCCGTACACCACGCTGGACACCACACCCGTCTCCCGCGAGAAGCCCTTCCTCTACATGGACGGCGGCCAGTACAAGGTGTTCGCCCCGGCCAAGCGGGTGAACGCGCGCGGCACTTCATGGGGCAACGGCGCACCGCAGGGTGAGTCGATCCCGCTCGACCGGTTCTACGTCGTCAAGCCCGGCGCGACCGCCGCGACCATCAACGCCGCGCTCGACCAGGGCCTCCACCTGCTGTTCACGCCCGGTGTCTACCACGTCGATCAGACGATCAACGTCAACCGCGCGAACACCATCGTGCTCGGCCTCGGGCTCGCCACGATCATCCCCGACAACGGCGTCACGGCCATGAAGGTCGCCGACGTGGACGGTGTGCGGCTCGCGGGCTTCCTCATCGACGCGGGGCCCGTCAACTCGCCCACCCTGCTCGAAGTCGGCCCCCAGGGCGCGTCGGCCGACCACGCGGCCAACCCCACCACCGTGCAGGACGTCTTCATCCGCATCGGCGGGGCCGGCCCCGGCAAGGCCACCACCAGCATGGTCGTCAACAGCGACGACACGATCATCGACCACACCTGGGTCTGGCGCGCCGACCACGGCGACGGCGTCGGCTGGGAGACCAACCGGGCCGACTACGGTGTCCGCGTCCATGGCGACGACGTGCTGGCCACCGGCCTGTTCGTCGAGCACTTCAACAAGTACGACGTCGAGTGGTACGGCGAACGCGGCCGGACGATCTTCTTCCAGAACGAGAAGGCGTACGACGCGCCCAACCAGGCCGCCATCCAGAACGGCTCCACCAAGGGCTATGCGGCCTACCGCGTCGACGACTCCGTGAACACCCACGAAGGATGGGGGATGGGCAGCTACTGCTACTACAACGTGGATCCGACGATCCGTCAGGACCACGGCTTCAAGGCCCCGGTCAAGCCCGGCGTGAAGTTCCACAGCCTGCTGGTCGTCTCGCTCAGCGGCCACGGCCACTACGAGCACGTCATCAACGACACGGGCTCTCCCACGTCAGGGACCTCGACGGTGCCTTCGACCGTCGTCAACTTCCCCTGACACGGCGACAGGCGGGCCGGCGCCGACGGCCCGCGGCCGCACGGGAGCGAGGGGCGTATCCACCGGTACGGGCACGACGATGCCCGTCCGGCGGGTACGCCCCTCGACCACCGTCGCGGGAGAGTCCTTACGGGCAGCGGTAGGTGAACCGCGCCTCAGCGGAGTGCCGGGACGGCGAGACGACCCTCAGTTCCGCACTCGCGCGGTACTCGCCCCGTCCCTCGAACGTCCACAGCAGGTGCAGCCGGGCCTGCTTCTGGCCGCGCACCACCCGCTCGCGCAGCAGCCCGGAGTCGGTGCCGTCGCTGCGCACCCAACGGTAGGTCAGAGTGCCGGGCCGGCCGTCGGTCCGGACCACGCCGACGACGTCGGCCGTCCCGCCGCAGCCGGGCCCGTCCGGCGAGGTCCTGACCACCACGTCCCGCACGGCCACGCCCGGCCCGTACCGCTGCCAGGCGAGGAATCCGAGCACGGCCAGGAGCACGGCGGCGGCCAGCGCGTACCGGCGCAGACCGCGCCTGCGCCCGTGCGGCCCGCGGCCGTCGGCGGGCTGCCCGGCGAGCGTCCCGTGCCACACCCCGCCGGCCGTGGTGCCGCTTCCGTGCTGCCGCACGAACGCGGTCACTCCCGGGCCGAAGCGCAGGACGTTCCCCTCGACCCGGTCGGGGACCGGCCCCGGTTCGGGACGTTCGAACCAGTGGCTGCCCAGCGCGGTCGCGCTGTACTCGTCGGCGTCGCCCGCGGGCGTGCGTGCGTCGTTCACAGGACCGGACACCCCCTCCTGGTCAGGAGCTGCTGCGTGGAACTGCCGCTCGCCGCCGCCGGATCGGTGCCGGCCTGCACGGCCCAGTAGCAGCCCGTGCCCTGGAACGTGTGGTCCAGAGCGAGGGTGTACTGCGTCGCGCCGCTCCGCTCGAAGGACTGTGTGCTCTCGACGGCGCCGAGGACCCCCTTCTCGTTGCTCGTGAACCACGAGACGACGACCTTCACGGGGCCGGTCCCGGAAGTGACGACGTCGATGGTCGCGGCGGCCGTCGACGTGCCGGTCTGCCGGAAGCCCGTCACGGAAACCGACTTGACCTGCACCGGCGCGGCGGTCGGCGGGGCGCTGGTCGTCGGCTGCGTCGACGGCTCGGTGGAGACGGTCGGGGTGGGGGAAGCGGCCGGCGCGGACGTCGTCGGCGGGGCCGGCGGCGTGGACGACGTCGCGGGCGACGGGTCGTCGGGCCCGGTGGTCGTGCCGGCCGACGGGGAGAGCGGGACACCGTCCGACGGCGACGGCCCGGGGCCGCCGTCACCCTCCGCCACCGGCGAGGCCGAGCCGCCCGGCATCGCGCTGGTCGTCGCCACGGCCTGCGCGCTCGTCCCCGCGCCGGCGTCCTCACCGGCCCGCGCCGCGACGGCGATCACCGCGACCACGGCCAGCGCGGCGACGCCGACGAGCGCCTTGCGCAGCGCCGGGGGCACATACCCGCCGGCGCCGATGCCCGAGCCGATGCCCGCCCCCGCGCCGGGACCGGCGCCGATCGACGTCGTCGCCCTGTCGGTGGTCCCCGCGGGCCCGCCGGCCGACGGGAAGAGCAGGGGCAGCAGCGCGGCGAGCGCCGCCAGCTTGCGCTGCCCCCGCTCCTCCCAGTCGGGCCCGTACGCCGCCCGGGCGATCGTCTCGAGCTCGGCCACGAACGCCGCCGCGTTCGCGGGCCGTTCCGCCGGCGACTTGGCGAGCCCCCGCCGGATGAGAGGACGCACCGGCTCGGGCGCGTCATGGTCGGGGACCGGCGCGCCGATGTGCTGGAGCGCCAGCTCGGCGAAGTTGTCGCCGCGGAAGGGCTTGTGGCCCGTCAGGCACTCGTAGAACGTCGCGGTCGCGGCGTACACGTCGGCGGCGGGCGAGGCCGGTTCGCCGTTCCACTGCTCCGGCGCCATGTACGCCGGGGTGCCCGCCACCCCCGGTGTGCTCCCTCGGTGCGCGGCGATGCCGAAGTCGACGAGCTTGGAGGAGCCGTCCGCCGCGACGAGCACGTTCTCCGGCTTGTAGTCCCGGTGCACCACCCCCGCGCCGTGCGCCGCGGCGAGGCCGAGCAGCGAGCCCTTCAGCACGGCCAGCGCCGCCTCCGGACCGGTAGCGCCCTCCCGGAGCAGCAAGGTACGCAGCGCGATGCCGTCGACCAGCTCCATCACGATGGCGGCGCCCTGCGGCGCCTCGACGTACTCGTAGAGCCGCACCACGTACGGGGTGTCGAGACCGCCCAGCAACTGGGCCTCGGCGCGGAACTCACGGACGAAGCCCGAGTCCGCGCGCAGCCGCTCGCTGAGGTACTTCACCGCCACCGGCACGCCGGTGGAGTCGTGTACGGCGAGTACGACACGCCCGCAGCCGCCCGCACCGAGCTCCCGGGACTCGGTGTACCCGGGCACCGACCAGGTGTTCATCACGTTCCCCCTGCCCACGCGCTGTCCCCACCACAGACACATTTCTTTCACGTCCGGTTCCCATCGGGGGCCGGGCGTGCGGCGCCCGCGAAGCTCCGGCGTGTACTTGGCATGGACCTGACCCTGGAGTTCGGCTACGCTCCGGCCGAGCGCAATGAGAGCGCTCTCAACCCGTCTCTCGACACGCGCTCCAGTACGGCCTGTTCCATCCCCCACGATGCTGGAACAACGAAAGGTCAACGCCTTGCGACGCATGACAGCCATACGTACGGGCCTGTCCGCACTCCTCCTCCTCGGCTCCTGGGCAGCGGTCGGCGCCGGCCCCGCGGCAGCCTCCGTCCCCACCGCCGAGCCCAAGCTCTCCACCGGCCTGCTCGCGGCCATGCAGCGCGACCTGGGACTCGACGCGGACGAGGCGGCAGCCCGCCTCGCCGCGGAGAAGACCGCCACCGCCGTCGAAGGAAAGGCCCGCCGCGCCGCCGGAGCGGCCTTCGGCGGCTCCTGGTTCGACGCGGATACCGGCAGACTCACGGTGGC
>NZ_JBSGZJ010000307.1:0-8803 GCF_053610925.1 Streptomyces sp. NPDC054847
GTCCTGCCAGCAGGACGCCCACCTCTTTCACACCTCAGCCACAGACCTCAGGAACGGAATCCTGATGTCTCGTCCCAAGGGATTCCGTGCCATTCCGTCAAGGCATAAGCCATGAGGCGGTCATTGAAGACAGGATCCGTCACCCCACTGAGAATAGTGGTCAACATCAGATCCTTGCCACGGGTGGCATCTTCTCCCAATGCGGAACATGCTTCCTCGAGGAAGATGTCGAGAATCGCGCCCCCGACGCTCACTTGGACGTACTGCTCGAGGACCGGTTCGGCAGGGCGGGAAATACGTACCGTGCTGCTCGCCCAGCCCTCTCCCTCCTTCACCTCACCGCTGGAGAGGTCCGCATCCTCGTCGCGCAGGTGAGCCAGAAGAACGTTCAGCGCCTCCAGTGGAGATCGCCCTCCCGACTCGCCGAGGGCGCCGCACTCGAAAGCCATTCTTCACTCCTCCGCCCATCAGTCGCCAAGAAGGACGTTACGGCCAGAGCGTCGCGGCCCGCCAGCTACGCAGGGCCTTCGCGGCCGTGCTCCCGCCGTTCCACGCCTGCGATGGGCATCGCTTCGACGCCACCTACGTGGCTCTGGCCGAAGATTCGACGTACCGCTCGTGACCAGCGACGGGCGGATCAAGGACGGCGCGCGGGCGAAGCAGGCCACGTGCGCGGTCGAGGTGTTCAACGACAAGACGCTGTCCCCGGCAAGGAGCAGCTGAACCACCCGACCGGGAATCCGCTCTCACCGGGTGGTACGGCCTGACCCAGGCCGTACCACGCGGTGGATCACGGTCGCCAGGAGCCACCGAGCCAGGCGTCGCAGGACCTCATAGACCGATACGGCTATGGGTCCGACGTGCCGGGGTACTGATCCGACACGACGAGCCGCAGGTGATCGTCCCTGTGCCGCAGGGAGTGGCTGAGCTCCGCGTTGGGCGCGAGCGCGCTGTGACGGCGACCCGGAACTCGGTGGAGTCGGTGCGCGCTTCCCACTCTGGCGTCGCCGTTGTCACCGTCAACCGCTGACCGCGGACAGATCAGCCTCCCGATGCCACCTTCTCGAGCAGGCCAGCGCCAGCAGGAACAGCGCGACGGCGTACAGACCTGCCGCGCACGCGCCGCGCAGCCACAAACCCGCTCTCTCGCTCAGGTCCCAAGGCCCCGGCAGGCACTACCTGTTCCCCACGACATGCAAAATCGCCTCGGCATCCGCCGTGCGGTCCGCCAATTCCCCAGCGGTCCTGACGTCCTCTGCCGGCATGCCGCGTGCGATCCGCAGCGCTTCGTGGAATCCGTCCCCGTTGCCCCGGTGCATCATCTGCAGGAGCCAACGCACGGCTTGGACCCTGTCCTCCGCCGTCCCCAGACCGGCCTCGTACCTGGCGGCGACCACCCACATCGCAGGAACGTGCCCCGCCTGCGCAGCAGTCAGATACCACCGGAAGGCGTCTTCTTCCTCGTCCCGAGCGTTGTACTGGTCGGCGAGCAGCGCACACGCCTCCGGAACACCGGCATCAGCGGCCTGCCGAAGACTGGCCAGGAAATCCCTCGCATTCCGCCGCATCCCCAGACCGTCACGGGCCGCCAGTGCCATGTTGCAGGCGCAGTACCCGTCACCGAGTTCCGCACCTCGTCGGAACCATTCATTGGCTTCCGTGCGGTTCGCCGTCGTACCCATGCCCTCCGCGAGCATGAAGCCGAGCCCGCGCATGCCGTCAGGCGCTCCGGATTCGGCAGCTTGCCGGAACAAAGCGAATGCGCGCTCATGCTGCGTGCCCGAGATCAGGTGGATGCCGCCCAGCAGTGCACTCGCGCCGGCCCCCTCCCTCGGATCGTCGAGCAGGCGTTCCAGCACCGGAGCGATCTGCTCCAGGCGGGCCTTCGCCCCGCCCGAACCGAGCCGGAAAGCGTGCACGAACCAGTTGCCCGCTGCTACCGGATCGCCAACCTCGAGGGCAGCTTCACCGCGCTCGATTATCGACGAAACAGAATCCCCGGCCGGGAACCCGCGCCGTTCTTCCATCAGCCCGCACACCCCAATGCCACAAATTTTGATAAATCACCATCCACCCACGACGCCAGGCCACCAGTTGAACCGACTCTCCTCGCCCACTTCGGAATCTATTTGACATACTAGATCATAAAAGTGCTCCAAGTTATCATAAAGCTGATCCAGGTCATTCATTTTCTTCAGAGCTTTACTCGCAAAACACCATCGCCAAGACGTTTCGACAAATTTCCGCGCTGCTGAATTCACATAGGAAACCGCCTGATCATCCACGTACGGAAAGGCAACCACCAGCCCTTCTGCTTGCAGCACGCCGATCGATCTTCCCCAGTAGTCACCAAGCCGAAAGGCACTACCGACTGCGGACCGAATCTCTGGCACCGAAGACTCCTGGACATCTCCAACAAGTTGGACTCCATGGCGCCCCCCGCCGGGCTCCATCACCGGAATTCCGAACTCACGCAGCGCCGCCGTGTCTTCCTTGGACAGCCCCCACTGCCCCAGATCCCGTGGTGGATAAGACGCACCGAAGCCGCGGCGAGAAAGGACACCCAACGGCAACTCCACACTTTCGTTGAACTCCGCTTGCAGTTCCGCATTTCCCACAATGAACTCCAGCCGGACCGATGAACAGAAAGACAACTTGGCCGGCCACCCCATGGGCGGCCGGCCAAGTCTACCTGCTAATGCGTTACCTGCTCACGGCAGGACTGCTACGTGATCCACTCGAATCCAGGCAGATCCGCTGCGGCGCCACGGAACGATCCCATAGCCCGCGCAATGGCTCCCGCGTTCTTTCGGCCATTCCTGATCCCATCCGGGTTGAGACTCCAGGAAATGTTTCCTCCGAGGTTCTTGTACTGACTCAGGCTTGCCGAACAGTTGTGAGGATCGGTCACACACGGCACTCGCTCGGAATATACGCCGAGGACGTCGTCTGCAGAGATCCCGTTCGCCGGATCGGCGATGTACCGATTCAGAATCTCTTCCGAGTGAAGGCCGCCCGGGTCATTTGCTGCCGCCAGGAAGCGCGAGTTCGAGCCACTTCCGACTTGATAGACGGCAACGTTCTGCGAGGGCTTAACCTTGTTCGTCATTCTGGCGTTCATGGAAACCTGGGCCAACTGCGACGACGGGCAGTTGAGTGCAACCGGGCTGTTGTGTACGAGCACAGGGCTCGCGCCCACCAACACGAAGAACGTGTGCACTCCGTCGACGGTGAGGTTGTGGACCCGCTGGGTGCGGTGGGCTTCGTCGATCGCGGTGATCTGGACCCAGGTGCCGGCTGAGGTCTGGAGCCACATGCCGGGCTCGAGGTCCTCCGCGTTGGCCCACTTGCCGAAGTCCGGCAGCCAGAACGGGTGCTCGTCCGTAGCGGTGATTGTTTCGGGCTTGGCGTCGCCGTCCTTGCCGTCGGGGTCGACGGTGAGGGTGATCAGGTGCTTGACGCCGCTGTGGTTACGGGCGTCAGTGATCTGGCGGGCCTGCAGGTCGCCGGTCTCCGGGTCGGAAGCCAGGACGTATTCACCCGCCTTCAGGTCCTCGATCTTCTTCGTGGACCCGTCGGCCATAAGCACCTTGGTGCCAGGGACGAAGCTGTTCTTCTTCGGCTTCTTGCACTCACCACTCTTCTTGCCCTTCGGCTTGGACTCAGCCTTGGGCTTGGGCTTCGACTTCGGCTTCGGCTTGGCGGCAGGCGGCTTCGAAGGCGCCTTGGCACCCTTGACCGCGTCCGCGGCCTTGGCGCCCTTCTTCGCGTACTTGGCCGCCGTGGCCGCCGCGCCGATGCCCGGTATCGCCGCCGCCATCGACAGGGCCGCGTCCGCGTAGTTGCCCTCGGCCGCGTACCAGACACCGTTCGCGACGTCCGCGACCTCGCCGATCACCGGGACCATGCCCGCCACGTCCAGGGCCGCGTGGCCCACGTCCGAGAGCGAGATGTCCAGGCCGAAGAGGTGGCCGTCGAGCTCCACGAAGGAGATCGGGTTGCCGCCGGCGAACGCGTACCGGTTGCCCGTGTACGGGTCCGTCGCCAGACCCATGTCGTCCAGCGCGCCGCCGTACATGTCACGCGTCAGGAACCGGTTCAGGCCCGGGTCGTAGTTCCGGAAGCCCATGTCGTACGTACCGGAGCCGTCGTCGTGACGTGCCGCGTTGTAGCGGTAGTCGTTGTACTGCTCCTTGTCCGGGTTCGCAGCGTCCGGTTTGTCCGCGCCGGTGAACTGCTTCTCGTCGTCGGAGCCGTACGCCGAATAACCGTACGTGGCCCGGGTGTTGCCGTCGGCCTTGGTGATCGCCTCCACGTCACCCTTCGGGTGGTAGAGGAACTGCGAGTACTCCTTTGTCGCATCGGCGTTGTGCTTGATCTGGGTCAGCTTCTGGCCCCACGGCGAGTACTGGTAGGACTTGGTCGCCTTGCCGGCAACCTCCTCCCGCAGCACCTTCGACTCCATGCCCAGGTACGTGAAGAGCGTGGTCTTCCCGCCCGTCCCGGACGTGGTCTCCTGCGCCGTGCGGTCGAACGCGTCGTACACGTACGACGTCGTCTTCGCCGCCGCACCCGTACCCGCCGTGTGCTTGGCGATCCGGTCGAAGCCGTCGTACGTGTACTTCTCCTGTACCGACCCGTTGGAGGACACAGTGTCCAGGCGGCCCAGCGGGTCGTAGTTGTACGTGGCGGCCACACCGCCCCCGGCCGTCTTCAGCAGACGGTTGCGGTCGTACGTCGACGTCGACGTGACAGTGCCCACCGTCTGTTCGACGATGTTGGAATTGCCGTCGTACTTGTACGTCTCCGTACCCGCCGCGTCACCGGTCTTGGTGACCGTCTTGATGCGGTCCTGCGGGTCGTAGGCGAACGTCGACACGGTGTCCAGGTAGTCCGCCGCGTTGTCGGCGTTCATGACCTTGGACGTGTCCTTGGAACGGTTCCCGTTCGGGTCGTACTCCAGGTCGTGCGAGGCGACGACGGTGCCGGTGCTCTTCTTTTCCACCTGCGACTTGACCGCACCGTTGAGCCAGTACGCGTAGTCGACGGTGTTGCCGTTCGGCTTCGTCTGCTTCAGCGGCTGACCGCGGTCGGTGTAGGTGAAGGTGCTGATCTGCTGGTTGCCCGCCGTCGGCGAGTCCGCGTTCGTGATCTTGTTGATCATGTCGCGGACGTCGTACTCGGACTTCGACCACGTCACGTCGTGCGTGGTCTCCACCGGGTTGCCGTTGACGTCGTAGGCCAGCGCGGTCGTGTTCTTGACCGTCGTGCCGAGCTTCTCCTCGACCTTCGCGAGCTGGTTGAGCTCGTCGTAGGTCATCGCGTAGGCGTCGGTCTTCGCGCCCGGCGAGAGGTCCTTGACCTCGGCGAGCAGACCGTTGACGTCGTACCGGTAGGTGAAGTCCTTCTTCTCGTTGTCGGTCTCGCCCGTGTTGGAGCGGACGAGCTTCAGACCGTCGGCGACGACCGTGCCGTCGGCCAGGTCGGACAGCGTGACCTTCTGGGTGCCGGACTCCGTGAAGGAGTACGAGCCCAGCGAGACCCACTCACCGGACCGCGTGGTCTGGTTGACGGGCTTGGTGACCTCACCCGACGCGTGGGTGATCTTGAACGGTGCGTTGGTCGCCGCTCCGGTCACGTCACCGTGCCGGACGAAGACCTCGTACGTACCGTCCTGCGGGATGTTGAGCTGCCAGGTGAACGAGTCAGCGCCGGTGCCCTTGGGATGGGTGCGGACGTCGTAGCCCCACTGGCCCATGGCCTGGGAGGCGTTCCAGCTGCCCTGCGTCGCCGTGTTGTTGACGTCGGTGGAGTCGACGACCACGACGTGGTTGCCGACCGGGATGCCGTCGTCGGAGCGGGCCTTCTGGTTGCCCGAGGGGTAGAAGTCCCACGTCATCGTGCGCTGCGACGAGTCGCCGGCCGAGGTCAGCGTGTTCTTCGTCTGCTGGCCGAGCGCGTTGTAGTCGTACGACGTGGTGATCTCGAACGGGTCCTTCGCGGACTTCGTCCACCCGTTGTCGTAGTAGGTGTACTCGGTGTCGTTGCGGACCGTCTGCCCCTGCGACGGCGGCGCCGAGACACGCTCCAGCTGGCCCACCGAGTCGTAGAAGAAGAAGGTCTTGTCCGGGGTGCTGTAGTCGGCGTCACCGGAATCGAACGGGCGGAGCTGCTCCTTGACCCGGTTCAGCTCGTCGTAGACCGTCTCGGAGGTGAAGTCGGTCGCGTCGTCCGTGGTCGCGACGCCGCGCGGGCTGATCTCCTTCGTTCGGTTGCCGACCTCGTCGTACTCGAAGCGGGTCGTCCGGTAGCTGATGACACCGGAGCCGTCCTTCGAGTACGGGACCTTGACCTCCTTGACCATGCCGCGCCGGTCGAAGATCGTCTCGCTCGTGTTGCCCTCGGCGTCCGTCGCCTTCGGCGAGCGGCCGTCGAGGTCGTACTCGACCGTCGTGAACTTGCCGGCCGCGTCCGTCGTCTTCGTGACCCGGTGGTTCAGGTCGTAGGTGTACTTGGTGGTGAAGTCGGCGGTGTCCGCGGTCGCGTTCTTCTTCGGGTCGATGACCGTGACCACGTTGCCGACGTTGTCGTACTCGCTGGAGACCTTGTCGCCCTTGGCGTTGACCACCGAGACGGGCTGGTAGATCTCGTCGTAGGTGTAGGTCGTGGTGTAGTCGCCGACCGTGGCCGTCAGGTTGCCCTTGGGCTCGGTGACGGTCTTGACGTTGCCGACCTTGTCGTACGTCGTGGTCGTGCGCCGCTCGGGATCCGTCGTGAGGTCCTTCGGCGCGAGCGAGTCGGTGACCTGGTCGGCCGCGTCGTACACCGAGGACGACTCGGCGCCGCTCGGCGTGAAGACCTTCAGCAGGTTGTTGTTGGCGTCGTACTCGGGCGCCGGGGTGGTGATGTAGACGCCTGCCGCCTGGTCCTTCGGCTGCTTCTGCTCCAGCGGACGGCCGAAGTAGTCGTAGGACTGGGTGACCTTGGCGCCCTTGGCGTTGATGACCTCCTTTGTGTTGCCGCGCTCGTCGTAGACGAAGTTCGTGGAGTTGTTGAGCGCGTCCGTGATCTTCGTCGGGTAGCCGTGCGGGCCGAAGCCGAAGTACGTGGTGGCGTGGCCGTTCGCGTCGGTCTGCCTGGTGGGCTGGCCGTACGCGTCGTACTCGGTGGTCGCCGTGTAGTCACCGGCCGTCGCCGAGGCGACGCCCTCCGGGTCCGTCACGGACGTCTGGTTGCCGAACTGGTCGTAGCCGAACTCCCAGACGTTGCCCAGCGGCGAGGTCTTGCGCCACAGGTCGGCGGAGTAGCCGTCGATCCGCGTCGTGTACTCGAACTTCGTCGCGTTGGCGGGGTAGGAGGCCGGGTTGCAGTAGTCCGTCGGGTTGAACTGCGTCCAGGACTTGGTGACTTCCGCGTCCCACGTCCTCAGCGGATAGCCCGTCTTCGGGTCGAAGCAGGACGCGGTCTTGGCGCCGTTGGCCTGCTCCATGTAGACGACGTTGTTGTCCGCGTCCCAGCTCAGCTTGGTGGTCTGGGCCTTGGCGTTCGTCATCTGCACGGGACGGCCGAAGTCGTCCAGGACGTGATCGGTCGCGCGCAGTTCTGCGTCGGTGACCTTGGTGTCGGTGAACTTCGTGTTCAGGACATTGGGCTTGTACGCGAAGTTCGTGGCGAAGTTCCGGCGATCGGTGATCGTCTTGGTCCACCAGTGGTACTTCGGGTCGTCGCCCACCTGCGGCGCGTAGTACGCGAGGGAGGTCGCGCTGCCCCGCGGGTCGGTCGCCTTGACCAGCTTGACGTTCTTGTTGCCCTGCGTCGCGTCGTAGGTGAACTTGAAGACCTTCGGCTGCGTCGAGAGCTCACCGTCGATGATCTGGCCGAGCAGACCCTTGTCGGTGTAGTAGAACGTGATCTTGCGTCCCGAGATGTCCGTCATGGACTTCACGTGGTCGTAGATCTTGGAGTTGGTCAGATTGGTACCGCTGACCTTCGCGCCCGTGGCGTCGATGTACTGGTAGGACGCGTCGCCCTTCTTGTAGTACTCGACGGTGAGCGACTGCCGGCCGGCCGGGTCCGTGATGTAGGTCAGGAACTTGGTCGGCTTGTTGTTGGACTTGCGCTCCTCGTACGTGAACGTCTGCGTGTTGCCGTCGTTGTCGACGGCCGACGTCATGTAGCCGTCGCAGCCGAACAGGAACCGCGTGCCGTCCGGGCGTGTGAGCGTCCAGGCATCCGGGACCGGGTCCTTGGTCGGCTTGCAGTCCAGCCCCGCCTTGGCGGCCAGCTTGAAGTGGACACCCGCGGGTGCCTTCCAGACGCTGTTGGTCGCGTCCCAGCGGAAGACGTGCGTGGTGCCGTCGCCGTCGGGGAGCCGGACCTCGGTCGGGTTCGGGTTCGGGTGGAAGTCCAGCGGCGCGCCGAGGCGCGTCGGGCCGGAGACCTGCGCCGACCAGCCGTGGCCGAGGACAGTGTCCGAGGTGTCCAGGGTGTTGTAGGCCAGGCGAGCGAAGGTGTTGAGGCCACGACCCGGGTTGTTGATGGCGTTGTACTGCCACACGCCGTTGCCGGACGCCAGGTTGTTCATGAAGCTCGAACCGGCACCGGTGTTCTTGCCCGTGTAGCTGTAGAACTTCTCCAGGCCCAGCGTGTTGGACGTCGGGTCCTCCACCGCCACGTTCTGCTTCAGCGGGGGAATGCCGCCCGTGCCCGCGGACAGCCAGGTGCCGTCGGCGATCTTGCGGACGTCCCAGCCGAGCACGTACTCGTTGCGCTTGTTACCGGAGTCCGAGTTGATCGGGGTGGC
>NZ_JBSGZJ010000308.1:0-8796 GCF_053610925.1 Streptomyces sp. NPDC054847
CGGCGGGCGCCGCGAACACCGCCCCGCCCGGCCTGCCCGTGGTGCCGGAGCAGTACCAGCCCCGGCTGAAGCTGCTGACCCGCGGGGCGGAGCTGCCCACCGACGAAGAGGTCGCCGAGAACCGCCGAGCGGCCCCGGCCCGTCTGAGGGGGGCGGAGCGCATCCGGGAGGACGTGGCGTGAGCACAGCGCGCGGGCGACTGCGCACGGCCGGCGGAGAAGAGAACCGGAGGACACCTTGAGCACAGCGGCCAAGCAGCTGAAGGGAAGGGCCGTACGGCTCACGCGGCTGATGCCGTCGGGGCCGAGCACCGCGGCCCGTACCCCCTTCGTCCTGCTGGTCGTGCTCCTGCTGTCCGGTGGGCTGATCACACTCCTGCTGCTGAACTCCTCGCTCAGCCAGGGCTCCTTCGAGCTGAGCGAACTGAAGAAGAAGACCACCGAACTCACCGACGAGCAGCAGGCGCTCCAGCGGGACGTGGACCGTCACTCGGCCCCCGACGCCCTCGAGCGGCGCGCCCGCGAGCTCGGCATGGTCCCCGGCGGCGGCCCCGCCTTCCTCGGCCCGGACGGCAAGGTGCTCGGCGTACCGCGCAAGGCCACCGCGGAGCCCCTGCCGCCCCCGCCACCGGCGCAGCCCTCCACCGAGCCCTCCGGCACGGCGGCCGGCGAGCCCGCCCCAGCGCCGTCGCCGTCCGCGCCCACGGCCGCCGCGCCGACCGCCTCCGGGCAGGCGCCTTCGGCCTCCACCGGGACGCAAGGGCTCACCGGACCGCCCGCCGCTCCCGAGGCTCCCGGCTCCGCCCCCTCCGTCCGTACGTCCCCGCAGCCGAACCCGACGATCCCCGGCAGGTGACGCAGTGCCCTCCAAGGAACCACCGCGGCGCCGGGTGCCAGGCCCCGCCCGGCGGCCCTCCGCGCAGGCCCCCCAGCGCTCCGGACAGCGGCCCGGTCAGCGGCCCGTCGCCCGCAGGCCGCAGCCCGGCCGGCGCCCGGCGCCCCGGCGCGTACGGCTCGGCAATCCGCGCCCCCGGCTGAGACTGGTCAGCCTCGGCCTGACGCTGGTGATGCTTGCTTTCGTGGTGCGGCTGCTCCAGGTGCAGGCCGTCGACGCGAGCGCCTACGCGGCCAAGGCCGAGAAGAACCGCTACCTCAGCCGCAAACTCGCGGCCGAGCGGGGCGAGATCACCGACCGGGCCGGAGTCGCGCTCGCCACCAGCGTGGACGCCTACGACATCACGGCCGACCCGAAGATGTTCACGCCCGAGGACAGCAAGGCCCCCGACGCGCCGGAACAGGCGGCCCAGCTGCTCGCGCCCATCCTCGGCAAGGAACCGGCCGAGCTCGCCGCGAAGCTCAAGAAGCCCGGCTCCCGCTACGCCGTGCTGGCCCGCCGCCAGACACCGCAGGTGTGGAACCAGATCAAGGACCTCAAGAGCGTCTACGCGCAGAAGGCGTCCGCCGACAAGAGCAAGGGCGGCCCCGGGGCCAACGTGCTGGCCGGCGTCTTCCAGGAGCCCAGCAGCAAACGCGTCTACCCCAACGGCGATCTCGCCGCCGGGATACTGGGATTCGTCAACGCCTCGAACCGGGGCGGCGGCGGCATCGAGTCCATGCTCGACGAGACGCTCGCGGGCAAGGACGGCACCGTCACCTACACCCAGTCCGGCGGCCGCCGTGTCCCCACCGCCACCTCGCGCGAGGTCCCCGCGGTCCCCGGGTCCGATGTGGAACTGACCATCGACCGCGACATCCAGTGGGCCGCCCAGAAGGCCATCCAGGACCAGGTCGGCAAGTCGAAGGCCGACCGCGGCTACGTGATCGTGCAGAACACCCGCACCGGCGAGATCCTCGCCATGGCCAACGCCCCCGGGTACGACCCCAACGACCTCGCCCAGGCCACCTCCGCCTCCCTCGGCAACGCCGCCCTTCAGGACGCGTTCGAACCGGGCTCCACCGCCAAGGTGGTGTCCATGGCCGCCGTGCTCGAGGAGAAGAAGGCCACCCCCGCGACGCACGTCGTCGTCCCCAACCGGCTCCACCGCGGCGACCGGCTCTTCAAGGACGACATCGACCACCCCACCTGGTACCTGACGCTCAACGGCGTCCTCGCCAAGTCCAGCAACATCGGCACGATCCTCGCCACCGGGCAGCTCGGCACGTCGCAGCCGGAGGCCAACAAGGTGCTCCACTCCTACCTGCGCAAGTTCGGCCTCGGCAGCCCCACCGGACTCGGTTACCCGGGCGAGACCCCCGGCATCCTCGCCCCGCCGAAGGACTGGTCCACCTCGCAGCAGTACACGATCCCCTTCGGACAGGGGCTGTCCGTCAACGCCGTACAGGCGGCCTCCGTGTACTCCACCGTCGCCAACGGCGGCGTGCGCATCGAGCCCACCCTCGTGCGCGGCACCAGGGGTCCCGACGGCCGCTTCACCCCCGCGGAGGAGCCGGAGAGGACCAGGGTCGTCAGCGAGAAGACCGCCGACACCCTCGCGACCATGCTCGAGTCCGTCGTCGACGACGAGGAGGGCACCGGAACCAAGGCCCGCATCCCCGGCTACCGCGTCGCCGGCAAGACCGGAACGGCGAACCGGGTCGACCCCGAACTCGGCGTCTACAAGGGCTACACCGCCTCGTTCGCCGGCTTCGCACCGGCCGACGACCCCCAGATCACCGTCTACTGCGCCATCCAGAACCCCACCAAGGGGAGCTACTTCGGCGGCCAGATCTGCGGTCCCATCTACCAAAAGGTCATGGAGTTCGCGCTGAAGACCCTGCAGGTCGCCCCGACCGGCAAGGGTCCTGCCCGGCTGCCCGTGACCTTCGAACCCGGCGAGTGACCGGAGGTACCCAGTGACGACGATCACCCCCGATCCCGGGAACCGGCCAGGGGAGCGCCCCTCATTTTCGCCCGGGCCCGGTGCGCCCGGTACGCTCACCGCCGTGCCACAAGCTGATCAGTACCGAACCGCCCCGCAGGACGCCCCCGCGAAACAGACGGGAGCGCCCCGTCCGGAACGGCCCCGCCCGACGAAGCTCGCGGAGCTCGCGGCACGGCTGGGGGTGCAGTCGCCGGGTGCCGCGGAGATCACCGGCATCACCCATGACTCCCGGGCGGTACGCCCGGGCGACGTCTACGCCGCCCTGCCCGGCGCCCGCTTCCACGGGGCCGACTTCGCCGCCCAGGCCGCCGACCTCGGCGCGGCCGCGATCCTCACCGACGAGAGCGGCGCCGAACGCGCCGCCGCGACCGGCCTCCCGGTCCTCGTCACGGAGAATCCGCGCGGCCGGATGGGCGAACTCGCCACCGAGATCTACGGGCACCCCGGCGACGACCTGCTCCAGATCGGCATCACCGGCACCTCGGGCAAGACCACGACCGCCTACCTCGTCGAGGGCGGCCTCAAGGCGGCCGGGCGCTCCACTGGCCTCATCGGCACGGTCGAGATGCGGATCGGCGACGAGCGCATCAAGTCGGAGCGCACCACCCCTGAGGCCACCGACCTTCAGGCGCTGTTCGCGGTCATGCGTGAGCGCGGCGCCGACGCGGTCGCCATGGAGGTCTCCAGCCACGCCCTGGTGCTCGGCAGGGTCGACGGCTGTGTCTTCGACATCGCCGTCTTCAACAACCTCAGCCCCGAGCACATGGAATTCCACTCCGACATGGAGGACTACTTCCAGGCGAAGGCGCAGCTGTTCACGCCGCTGCGCAGCCGGAAAGCGGTCGTCAACTTCGACGACGAGTACGGCCGCAGGCTCGTCGACGAGGCCACCGTGCCCGTCACCACCTTCTCCGCGGAGGGCCACCCGGACGCCGACTGGCGGGCCGAGGACGCCGAAGTCACCGCAGTCGGCTCCACCTTCACCGCGGTGGGCCCGGCGGGCGAGCGGGTACGCGCCCAGGCGCCGCTGCCCGGCCCCTTCAACGTCGCCAACGCACTGGCGGCCATCGTCACGCTCGCCGTCGCCGGGCTGGACCCGCAGACCGCGGCCGACGGCATCGCCGCGGTGCCCGGTGTGCCCGGCCGGCTCGAGCGCGTCGACGCGGGCCAGCCGTACCTCGCGGTCGTGGACTACGCCCACAAGACCGATGCCGTGGAGTCCGTGCTGCGCTCCCTGCGCAAGGTCACCAAGGGCAAGGTGCACATCGTGCTCGGCTGCGGCGGCGACCGTGACAGGACCAAGCGCGGCCCCATGGGCGCGGCCGCCGCGCGGCTGGCCGACACCGCCGTGCTGACCTCCGACAACCCGCGCGGCGAGGACCCCCTCGCGATCCTCGCCACGATGCTGGCGGGTGCCGCGGAGGTGCCGGTCCACGAGCGCGGCGACGTGATGGTCTACGAGGACCGTGCGGAGGCGATCGCCGCCGCGGTCGCCCGTGCCGAGGCCGGCGACACCGTGCTCGTCGCGGGCAAGGGCCACGAGCAGGGCCAGGACATCGCCGGTGTGGTCCGCGCGTTCGACGACCGCCAGGTACTGCGCGCCGCCATCGAACGCGCCGTCGGCAGCACCGCCGCCAAGAAGAATCAGGGATGACCCAGTGATCGCCCTCTCCCTCGCCGAGATCGCCGAAATCGTCGGCGGGCAGTCGCACGACATACCGGATCCGGCCACACCGGTCACCGGCCCCGTCGTCATCGACTCCCGGGCGGTCGAGCCCGGCAGCCTCTTCGCCGCCTTCCAGGGCGAGAAGGTCGACGGGCACGACTACGCGGAGCAGGCGATGGCGGCCGGCGCGGCAGCCGTGCTGGCCACCCGCCCCCTCGGGGTGCCCGCGATCGTCGTCGACGACGTGCAGAGCGCCTTGGGGCGCCTGGCCCGTCGCGTCGTCGAGCGCCTCGGTACCAAGGTCGTCGCGCTGACCGGCTCGGCCGGAAAGACCAGTACCAAGGACCTGATCGCGCAGGTGCTCCAGCGCAAGGCACCCACCGTCTGGACACCCGGATCCCTCAACAACGAGATCGGACTGCCCCTCACCGCGCTGCGCGCCACCGAGGAGACCGAGCACCTGGTGCTCGAAATGGGAGCGCGCGGAATCGGCCACATCCGCTACCTCACCGAGCTGACCCCGCCCCGGATCGGTCTCGTGCTGAACGTCGGCACCGCCCACATCGGCGAGTTCGGCGGCCGCGAGCAGATCGCGCAGGCCAAGGGTGAGATGGTCGAGTCGCTTCCCCCGGGAGAGGAAGGCGGAGTCGCCGTCCTCAACGCCGACGACCCGCTGGTCCGCGCCATGGCCTCCCGCACAAAAGCCCGCGTGCTGCTGTTCGGTGAGGCCGACGACGCCGCCGTACGCGCCGAGAATGTCCGTCTCACCGAACTCGGACAACCCACTTTCACGCTCCACACACCCACCGGGTGCAGCGATGTGACCATGCGGCTGTACGGTGAGCACCACGTGTCGAACGCGCTCGCCGCGGCCGCCGTCGCCCATGAGCTGGACATGTCCGCCAGTGAGATCGCCCTCGCGCTCTCGGAGGCGGGCACCCTCTCCCGCTGGCGTATGGAGGTCACCGAGCGTCCGGACGGCGTGACGGTCGTCAACGACGCCTACAACGCGAACCCCGAGTCCATGCGCGCCGCGCTGCGAGCGCTGGCCGCCATGGGCAAGGGACGTCGTACGTGGGCGGTGCTCGGGCAGATGGCCGAGCTCGGTGACGAAGCACTCGTCGAGCACGACGCTGTCGGGCGGCTTGCCGTCCGGCTCAACGTCGGCAAGCTCGTCGCGGTCGGGGGCAGGGAAGCGTCCTGGTTGCAGCTGGGCGCATACAACGAGGGTTCGTGGGGTGAGGAGTCGGTGCACGTGTCCGACGCGCAGGCGGCGGTCGACCTGTTGCGCAGAGAGCTGCGCCCGGGAGACGTCGTGCTGGTGAAGGCTTCCAGGTCGGTCGGTCTGGAGCGGATCGCACAAGCGCTGCTCGAGGGTCCCGAGGGTGAGGGTGCCGTCCGATGAGGCAGATCCTCTTCGCGGGAGCGATCGGTCTCTTCCTGACCCTGATCGGTACCCCGCTGCTGATCAAGCTCCTGGCCCGCAAGGGATACGGGCAGTTTATCCGCGACGACGGCCCGCGCGGCCACGCCGGGAAGAAGGGCACGCCCACCATGGGCGGCATCTCCTTCATCCTGGCGACGCTCATCGCGTACGCGCTCGCCAAGGTGATCACCGGTGAGGACCCGACCTTCTCGGGTGTCCTGGTGCTCTTCCTGATGGCCGGCATGGGCCTGGTCGGCTTCCTCGACGACTACATCAAGATCGTCAAGCAGCGTTCGCTGGGTCTGCGGGCCAAGGCGAAGATGGCCGGACAGCTGATCGTCGGCATCGCCTTCGCCGTGCTGTCACTGCAGTTCGCCGACCAGCGCGGCAACACCCCCGCCTCGACCAAGCTGTCGTTCATCACCGACTTCGGCTGGTCCATCGGCCCGGTGCTGTTCGTCGTCTGGGCGCTGTTCATGATCCTCGCGATGTCGAACGGCGTGAACCTGACCGACGGCCTCGACGGCCTCGCCACCGGCGCCTCGGTGATGGTCTTCGGCGCGTACACGTTCATCGGGCTGTGGCAGTTCCAGGAGTCCTGCGCCAACGCGGTGACCCTCACCAACCCCAACGCCTGTTTCGAAGTGCGAGATCCGCTCGACCTCGCGGTCGTCGCCTCCGCGCTGATGGGTTCCTGCTTCGGCTTCCTGTGGTGGAACACCTCTCCCGCCAAGATCTTCATGGGCGACACCGGCTCGCTCGCACTCGGCGGCGCACTCGCGGGCCTGGCGATCTGCTCCCGTACCGAATTCCTGCTCGCCCTCCTCGGCGGCCTGTTCGTCCTCATCACGATGTCCGTGGTGATCCAGGTCGGTTCGTTCAAGATGACGGGTAAGCGGGTCTTCAGGATGGCGCCGCTCCAGCACCACTTCGAACTGAAGGGGTGGTCCGAAGTCCTTGTGGTGGTCCGGTTCTGGATCATCCAGGGCATGTGCGTCATCGTGGGCCTCGGTCTCTTCTACGCGGGATGGGCAGCCGACAAGTGAGCGACTGGCAGGGCATGAACGTCACCGTCGCCGGCCTCGGCGTGAGCGGCGTCAGCGCCGCACGCGCCCTGGCCGGGCTCGGCGCGCGGGTCACCGTCGTGGACGGCGGATCCGGCGAGACGCACGAGGCGCGTGCGGCCGAACTGGCCGAAGCGGGCGTCGTCGTACGGCTCGGTGACGCCCGGACCCTGCCGGAGGGCACCGACCTGGTGGTCACCTCGCCCGGCTGGAAGCCGTCCAGCCCGCTGTTCGCCGCCGCGGCGGCCGCCGGTGTCGATGTCGTCGGCGACGTCGAGATCGCGTGGCGGCTGCGCGGCCCTGACGCTGCGCCGTGGCTGGCGATCACCGGCACCAACGGCAAGACGACCACGACCCGGATGCTCGCCTCGATCCTGACGGCCGCCGGCCTGCGGACGGCCGCGATCGGCAACATCGGCACACCGATCATCGACGTCGTCCTCGGCGAAGAGCGCTACGACGTGCTCGCCGTCGAGCTGTCCAGCTACCAGCTCCACTGGGCCCCCTCGCTGCGCGCGCACTCCGCCGCGGTGCTCAACCTCGCGCCCGACCACCTCGACTGGCACGGCTCCATGGAGGCGTACGCCGCCGACAAGGGCCGCATCTACGAGGGCAACACGGTCGCCTGCGTCTACAACGCCGCCGACCCCGCCACAGAGGAACTCGTGCGCGCAGCGGACGTCGAAGAGGGCTGCCGGGCCATCGGCTTCACCCTCGGGACGCCGGGACCGTCCCAACTGGGCGTCGTGGAAGGCATCCTGGTGGACCGCGCGTTCGTCGCCGACCGCCACAAGCAGGCTCAGGAGCTGGCCGAGGTCGCCGACGTGAACCCGCCGGCGCCGCACAACATCGCCAACGCCCTCGCGGCGGCGGCGCTGGCCCGCGCGTTCGGCGTCGAGCCGGCGGCCGTACGGGACGGGCTGCGCGCCTTCCGGCCCGACGCGCACCGCATCGAGCACGTCGCCGAAGTGGCGGGCGTCGCCTACGTCGACGACTCCAAGGCGACCAACACCCATGCGGCGGAGGCCTCTTTGGCCGCCTACGAACCGATCGTGTGGATCGCCGGGGGACTTGCCAAGGGCGCCACCTTCGACGAGCTGGTCACCGCGTCGGCGAAGCGGCTGCGGGGCGTCGTCCTGATCGGCGCCGACCGCGCGCTGATCCGCGAAGCCCTGGCGCGACACGCGCCCGAGGTCCCGGTCGTCGACCTCGAGCGGACCGACACTGGGGCGATGTCCGTGGCGGTACGGGAGGCGGCCTCGCTCGCCCGGCCCGGAGACACGGTCCTGTTGGCACCGGCCTGCGCCTCGATGGACATGTTCACCAACTACAACGAGCGGGGCGAGGCCTTCGCGGAAGCGGTCCGGGCCCTCGCCGACGAGCACGCCTGACAGCCGCGAGGTCCGGCTGCCGCCGGGCACGACTGGAGGGGACAGCGACCATGCCGGCCACCGAGGGGCCCTTGGGCCCGGGAGACGCCCTCTCCGTCCCCGCCGCCGGGGCCACCCCGCCACGACGGCCGGCCCGCAGCACCCGGGAAGAGCCCGCCACGGCGGCCCCGCACGCCACCGACGCCGCGGCGCGGACGACCGCGGACGATTCTCCCCTGCCGCCGGACCGTGCGTCTGCGGCCCCCGACGCGGCCCGCGCCGGGTGGCCGGCTCCGGTGCCCCCGGCAGGTGCGCCTGCCGTCCCGTCGGCCCCCGGCACCGCCGACAGGGGCGCTCCTGCCGCGGGCGTGGCCCCGGCGGCCCGCCGG
>NZ_JBSGZJ010000309.1:0-8785 GCF_053610925.1 Streptomyces sp. NPDC054847
GGCAGGATGCCCGCCGGCCACACGCGGTCACTGCTCGGTGAGTTCTTTCAGGGCGATGTTCAGCTGGAGGACGTTCACCGTGGGCTCCCCCATGAACCCCATGATCCGCCCGTCGATGTGGTCCTTGACCAGCTTGTCGACGGCGTCGACGTCGAGGTGGTTCTTCTCGGCGACCCGGTGGACCTGAAGCCGGGCGTAATCGGGCGAGATGTGCGGGTCGAGGCCAGAGGCGGAGGAGGTGACGGCGTCGGCCGGCACGTCCGCGGGACGGACCTTGTACGTCGCCGTGGAGTTGTCCTTGATCACGGCGGCCTTGGCCTCCTTGACCCACCGGACGAGCTCCGGGTTGTCGCCGGACCGGTTGGTGGCACCGGAGAGGATCAGGTTGTACCGGGTGTCGACGCTGTTGCTGCCGAGGCCGTTGGACGGACGCGGCTGGAACCACTTCAGGTCCGGGGCGGGCGTCTCCTCTCCCTCTTTCAGGGGGCGGTCGTAGCGCTGGCCGATCAGAGCGGAGCCGACGACCTTGCCGTCGCTCTTGATCTCGGAGCCGTTGGCCGTGTCGTGGAAGAGGCCCTGGGCGACGCCGGTCACGGCGAGCGGGTAGATCACGCCGCAGATCAAGGTCAGTACCAGAAGGGCCCGCAGGCCGGCGCCGATCAGACGAGCGGTGCTCGATACGGAGTTGTTCATGGTGGTCGTCACCCAATGCCAGGGATGAGGGAGAGGAGCAGGTCGATGAGCTTGATACCGATGAACGGGGCGATCAGGCCGCCGAGTCCGTAGATGCCGAGGTTGCGCCGGAGCATCCGGTCCGCACTCATCGGCCGGTACCGCACACCTTTCAGGGCGAGCGGCACGAGAGCGATGATGATCAGCGCGTTGAAGATGACGGCGGAGAGGATCGCGGACTCCGGCGAGGTGAGCTGCATGATGTTGAGCCTGTCCAGGCCCGGATGGGCGACCGCGAACATCGCCGGGATGATCGCGAAGTACTTGGCCACGTCGTTGGCGATCGAGAACGTGGTGAGTGCGCCTCGGGTGATGAGGAGCTGCTTGCCGATCTCGACGATCTCGATGAGCTTGGTCGGGTTGGAGTCGAGGTCGACCATGTTTCCGGCCTCCTTGGCGGCCGAGGTGCCGGTGTTCATCGCCACGCCGACGTCGGCCTGCGCGACCGCCGGGGCGTCGTTCGTGCCGTCGCCGGTCATGGCGACGAGCTTGCCGCCGGCCTGCTCCCGTTTGATCAGCGCCATCTTGTCCTCGGGGGTGGCCTCCGCGAGGAAGTCGTCCACTCCCGCCTCCTCGGCGATGGCCTTGGCGGTGAGCGGGTTGTCGCCCGTGATCATGACGGTCTTGATGCCCATGCGGCGCAGTTCGCCGAACCGCTCGCGCATGCCGTCCTTCACGACATCCTTGAGGTGGACGACGCCCAGGACCCGTGCGCCCTGGCCGTCCTCCACAGCCACGAGCAGCGGCGTGCCGCCGGCCTCCGCGATGCGGTCGGTCAGCTCGCGGGCGTCAGGGGCGACGGTGCCTCCCTGCTCCTCGACCCAAGCGATGACCGAGCCCGTCGCGCCCTTGCGGACCTTGCGGCCGTCGACGTCCACGCCCGACATGCGGGTCGGGGCCGTGAAGGCGATCCACTCGGCGTGCGCCAGCTCGCCTTGATGGCGTTCGCGCAGGCCGTACTTCTCCTTGGCCAGGACCACGATGGAGCGGCCCTCGGGCGTCTCGTCCGCGAGCGAGGAGAACTGGGCGGCGTCCGCCAGCTCGGCATCGGTCGTGCCCTTGACCGGCAGGAACTCGGCGGCCTGGCGGTTGCCGAGCGTGATGGTGCCGGTCTTGTCGAGCAGCAGCGTGGAGACGTCGCCGGCGGCCTCGACCGCGCGGCCGGACATGGCCAGGACGTTGCGCTGCACCAGCCGGTCCATGCCCGCGATACCGATCGCCGAGAGCAGCGCGCCGATGGTGGTCGGGATCAGGCAGACGAGCAGAGCGATCAGCACGATCATGGTCTGCTGGGCGCCCGCATAGGTCGCGAACGGCTGCAGGGTGACGACCGCGAGCAGGAAGACGATCGTGAGGGAGGCGAGCAGGATGCTCAGCGCAATCTCGTTCGGCGTCTTCTGCCTCGCCGCACCCTCGACCAGATTGATCATCCGGTCGATGAACGTCTCGCCCGGCTTCGTCATGATCTTGACGACGATCCGGTCGGACAGCACCTTCGTGCCGCCGGTGACGGCGGACCGGTCGCCGCCCGACTCGCGGATGACTGGGGCGGATTCACCGGTGATCGCGGACTCGTCCACCGACGCGACGCCATCGACGACGTCTCCGTCGCCGGGGATGATGTCGCCGGCCTCGCAGACCACCAGGTCACCGATGCGCAGGTCGGTGCCCGGTACGCGCTGCTCGCCGGCCCCGGTGAGGCGCCGGGCGACGGTGTCGGTCTTGGCCTTGCGCAGGGTGTCCGCCTGCGCCTTGCCGCGGCCCTCGGCCACCGCCTCGGCCAGGTTGGCGAAGATGGTCGTGAGCCACAGCCAGATGGTGATCGCCCAGCCGAACCAGTCGCCCGGCTCCTTGCAGGCGAGCCCGGTGGTGACCACCGAGCCGACCAGCACCACGAACATCACCGGAGACTGGACCATCACCCGGGGGTCGAGCTTGCGGATCGCGTCCGGGAAGGACGTGATCAGCTGCTGCGGGTCGAAGAGGCCGCCGGCGACCCGGCCGGCCTCGGGCTTGTGCCCGGTCGGCACGTCGCTGTGCGGCGCCTGGGTCGAAGTGGCGTGGGACATGGAGTCCTCTTGCTTCTGTGCGTCGTGCTTTTCCACGTCGATGGTCATGACGCCAGCCCTTCGGCGAGCGGCCCCAGCGCGAGCGCCAGGAAGTAGGTCAGACCGGTGATGATCAGGATCGTGCCGACCAGCAGGCCGGTGAACAGGGGCTTCTCGGTGCGCAGCGTGCCCGCGGTCTTGGGGACGGGCGTCTGCTCGGCGAGCGAGCCGGCCAGGGCGAGCACGAACACCATGGGCAGGAACCGGCCCAGCAGCATCACGAGGCCGATGGTGGTGTTGAACCACTGGGTGTCGGCGTTCAGCCCGGCGAAGGCGGATCCGTTGTTGTTGGCGCCGGAGGTGTAGGCGTAGAGGATCTCGGAGAAGCCGTGTGCGCCGGAGTTCGTCATCGAGCCGGCCGGGGTCGGCAGCGCCATCGCCGCGGCCGTGAAGCCGAGCACCAGCGCGGGGGTGATCAGGATGTAGCAGGCGGCCAGTTTGATCTGGCGGGTGCCGATCTTCTTCCCGAGGTACTCGGGCGTGCGGCCGACCATCAGGCCGGCGAGGAACACGGCGATGATCGCCATGATGAGCATGCCGTAGAGGCCGGAGCCGACACCGCCGGGCGCGATCTCCCCCAGCATCATGCCGAGCAGGGTGATCCCACCGCCGAGGCCCGTGTAGGAGGAGTGGAACGAGTCCACGGCCCCCGTCGAGGTGAGCGTGGTGGACACCGCGAAGATCGACGAGGCGCCGATCCCGAACCGGCTCTCCTTGCCCTCCATCGCCCCGCCGGCGATCTCGAACGCCGGGCCCTTGCCGGCGAACTCCGTCGCCCACATCAATACGACGAACGCGAGCCAGATCGTCGCCATCGTGGCGAGGATCGCGTAGCCCTGCCGGACACTGCCGACCATCCGGCCGAACGTGCGCGTCAGCGAGAACGGGATCAGCAGGATCAGGAAGATCTCAAAGAGGTTGGTGAAGGCGTTCGGGTTCTCGAAGGGGTGGGCGGAATTGGCATTGAAGTAACCGCCACCGTTGGTGCCCAGCTCCTTGATGGCCTCCTGCGAGGCCACGGCCCCGCCGTTCCACTGCTGCGCACCGCCCGTGAACTGCCCGACCTCGTGGATGCCGGCGGAGTTCTGGATGGCGCCGCACGCGACCAGCACGATCGCGCCGACCACCGAGATCGGGAGCAGGACGCGCACGACGCCGCGCACCAGGTCGGCCCAGAAATTGCCGAGCTCACCGGTGCGGGACCGGGCGAAGCCGCGCACGAGCGCGACCGCGACCGCGATCCCCACGGCCGCGGAGACGAAGTTCTGCACCGCCAGGCCGCCGGTCTGCACGACGTGGCCCATGGCCTGCTCGCCGTAGTACGACTGCCAGTTCGTGTTCGACACGAAGGACGCGGCCGTGTTGAACGCCTGGTCCGGGTCGATCGACACGAAGCCGAGCGAGCCGGGCAGGAGACCCTGCAGGCGCTGCAGGAGGTAGAGGAAGACGACGCTCACGGCGGAGAAGGCGAGGACGCCACGCAGGTAGGCGGTCCAGCGCATCTCGACCGTGGGGTCGGCACCGACGGCCTTGTAGATCCACTTCTCCACCCGCAGATGCCGGGTGGAACCGTAGACCTTGGCCATGTAGTCGCCGAGCGGACGGTATGCCAGAGCCAGCGCCGCTATCAGCGCCAGCAGCTGGAGCACACCGGCAAGGAAGGGGCTCATAGCCGTGCTCAGAACCTCTCCGGGTACACAAGGGCGAGGATCAGATAGCCCAGGAGGGAGACGGCCACGATCAGGCCGACGATGTTCTCGGCAGTCACAGCTTCGCCACCCCCTTGGCAACAAGTGCCACCAACGCGAATACCGCGATCGTGGTGACGACGAAGGCCACGTCGGCCATCGCGAGCTCCTGAATGAAGAGGTGAGATGGATTCGGCCGGATGCGAACGCAGCCAACCGGCCGAGATGAGCAAACCGCGTCTTCACCTCTGGGTTAAGGCCCCTTGATGGGGCCCATACGTCAGGAGGGCGCGTCTTGACGAACCCCTTGCGGAGCATGTGGCTCCGCTCACCCCTGAGGGCGGCGCAGCGAGCGGGTCCCCCGTTCCGCGGCCAGGCGTGCCGACGGCTTGTGCGCTCCGACCTCGCGGAAGGCACACCGGTTTGACCGGATGCTGCCTCCGGTTTACGCTCGTCCGTGTACGGAGGCAGCATCCGTTTTGGGTGCGGCCGCAGGATCACAGGAGACCGGAGCACGCATGAACGCCGGCGGGCAGCAGGGACGCAGGCCCCGTGCCGATGTCCAGCGCAACCGCGCGGCCCTCCTGGAAACGGCGCAGCGTCACTTCCTGCGGCACGGGGTCGGCACCTCCCTGGAGGCGGTGGCCAAGGAGGCGGGCGTCGGACCCGCCACGCTGTACCGGCACTTCCCCACCCGGGAGGCGTTGCTCGCGGCCGTGCTGCAGACGCGCTCCGAGGAGTTCGTGGCCCGCCGGGCCGGCATCGAGCAGCTCGGCGACTCCGCCGAGGCGTTGGAGCGGTGGCTGCGGGCGATGGAGGAGTATCTCAGCGCCTTCAGCGGACTGCCGGACCCGCTCATGGCCGCGGCTCGCGCCCAGGATCCGGACAACCCCCTCACGATTCCCTGCGACATCCTCATCACCGCCACCGATCAGTACGTGCGCGCCGCGCAGCGCGCGGGGCACGTGCGCGCCTCGGTGCAGGGGTACGACCTGTTCCTCGCGGCCTGTTCCGTCGCCTGGATCAAGGGCACCGGCACCGAGGAGAAGTCACTCGACCGCCTCCGCGCGCTCATCGCCAGCGGCTACCGCGAGCGGGACACCCAGGCGTAATCCGCCACACACCCCGGCCACGGCCGGGCGGCCCGCCACACAGTCACCACATCGCGCCGCCCCCACGGGGGCAGCACAACCTCCTAAGGGACAAATCATGAAAATTACCGTCATAGGCACAGGTGCCATCGGCGGGAACCTCGCCGTCAAGCTCAGCACGGCCGGTCACGACGTCCAGGTTGCCGACGCCCGCGGCCCCGAAGCCATCCGGGCCGAGGTGCTTGAGTCCGGGGCCCGCGCGGCGGAGCTGACCGACGCCGTCCAGGGACGGGACGTCATCATCCTGGCCATCCCCTTCGGGGTGGCGGGGAAGCTGGCCGACCTGTTCGCCGCGGTCCCCGACGAGACGGTGGTCATCGACACCTCGAACTACTACCCGCACCTCAGCGGGCAGATCGAGGCCGTGGACAACGGCGAGGTGGAGAGCGTGTGGAACGCCGAGCAGCTGGGGCGGCCCGTGGTCAAGGCGTGGAACGCCGCCCTGGCCGAGACCCAGCGCTCCCGGGGCCTTCCGGCCGGAACTCCCGGCCGCCTCGCCATCCCCGTCGCCGCCGACTCGGAACAGGCGCGGCGCGTGGCCATGCAGCTCGTGGACGACACCGGTTTCGACCCCTACGACGCCGGCACGCTGGCCGACTCGTGGCGTCAACAGCCCAACAGCCCCGCCTACTGCACCGAGCTGACCCTCGACGAACTGCCGGCGGCCCTGGCCGCAGCCGACCGCGTCAAGGACGCGGCCGTCCGCGACAGCCTCCCGGAACGCTTCGCCGCCCTCCCGGCCAACCCCACCGTCGACGACGTCGTCGAGATGAACCGCGCCGCCCACCTCTGACCCACCCGGCGACCAACCCGTGCTCAGCGGCGTCGATCCCGGCACGAGCATGCCGGGCCCCTCCGCGATCGCCTCCGCAGAGGGGTGGAAGCACCTCCGTACGTTCTCCGCCCTCTTGTGCCGGGACTTCGCCATCAGCAGGAGCAGACTCGCCCCGCCCTCGCCGAGGTGGGTCAGGCCGGAGTGCCGCCACTCATGCAGATCCCAGCCGATGCCCGGCTCGCGCCGAGGGCCGTGTGCGCGCGTCGAGCAGCATCCGGGCCTGCCCGTAGGAGAGGCGGGCGAGCCCGATATCCGGGCAGACGTCGCGCGGTGCGAGGACCTTGCCCGGGCCTGGCTTGCGGCGGGTGACGAACACCCGTCCGCGCGTACGCCCCTTGCGCAGACGGGGCAGCAGCCGGCGGTGCCCGCGTCCCAGTAGACCGTCTCCAGGACGAAGCCCTCGCGAGCGGCGCCGCGGCGACGCGTACGTGGACGAGCACCCTTGGCCTTCACCGGCGCCCAGCGAGATCCAGCTCCTCGATGTTGACGCCCAGGATCTCCTCGGCGCGGTGGTCTCGAAGAGCATCCGCCAATGTTGTGCCAATAGACGGGCCCGCTGGATGGGAGCAATCACCCGGCGGGCCCGCTGTGTACCTCGTTGCGTTCAACGACCGCTTGGCGCTTCAGACCGTCGCGAGGCCAAGCACCAGCGGTGCTGCGGAAACGAGCATGATCACGGCCGGCGTGCCGACGCCCTTCTTGTCGCCCGCACGGACGTGCGTGATCACGGCGCCCAGGAAGTACAGGACGACACCTATAGCCGCCGCAATACCCAGCGGGCGGTAGGCGATACCGGCGAGCAGCCCCAGCGCGCCCGCGATCTTTACGAGGCCGAGGGGCACGAACCAGCTGTCGGGCACCCCGACCGCCTTGAGTCCCTCCGTGATCTTCGGGTCGCGGGTGATGTCGCCACGGGCAGACACGAGCAGCAGCAGAGCCAGCAGGACAGCGAGGACGACATAGGCAATGAACACGGAGAACTCCAGGGCGGTAATGGGGAGGGGGCCGCCGACCGGCCCAGGAATGCAGCGCGGCAAGTGATGGGCTGCAGCAAATAATCTATGTGCTTCAACGATTAATGGCAACCGAACATTCCTGGCTTGCTATGGTCGAACCATGGCCCAACGATCCGGCGCCAGTGCGCCCGCCACCAGCACTTCCGCCAGCCTCCCTGGCTGCGACGAGGCCCCCGAATCCACCGGCCCGGAGTCCCGCCTCTCTCTGCTCCTGGCGCGGCACGGTGGCGCCACCGAGGCCTGCATTCGTGAGGCGCTCACCGCCTCCGGGGTCACCCCCCGCCACGCCATCGTGCTGATGCACCTCGACGGCGGTCAGCTCGGCCAGCGCGACCTCGGCGCCCGGCTGGGTGTGGACCCCAGCGTCCTGGTCGCTCTCCTCAACGCACTGGAGGACCGTGATCTGGTACGACGGCGCCGGGATCCAGCCGATCGCCGCCGTCACATCGTCGAGATCACCGACGCGGGCGTGACCGCCGTTACCAAACTCGACGCCGCCATCGGCCACGTCGAGGACGAGCTCTTCGCCGATCTCACCTCCCAGGAGCGCGACACCCTTCACTCGCTCCTGGCCCGTGTCCGCACCGCCCATGGCAGCGCCTGCGATGCCGCAACGGACGCGGACTGCTGACTGCATGCATGTGCCCGGTTCAGGCCGATTCGTCGGCGAGGCGCTCTCCAGCGTCGTCGCACCGGTAGATGCCGTAGCCGGTCAGTTCGGGAAGGGGCTCTTGGAAAAGGGTCCGGCTCCCTGGATACCTCGTCGGCGGCCTACTTCACTCTGTAGAGCCGGAGGGCGAGATTCCCTCCGGCTCGCCGACGCAGACGTCCTCAGGCTTGTACGTGCTCGCTGTTCAGCGGCTCTCGCTGCTGTGGTCGCAGCTGGGGCGGATGAGGCGGACCATGGCGCGGTAGAGGGCGGCCTGCGCACGACCACTGTCGACCTGGCATCGGGCAGCGCGGAGAGCGGGGCGCCGGGGGCGGCGTAGGAGCGCAGCACGTGGCCCATCAGACGGCGCCAGATGTCGGGCGCGTCGTCGCCGGTGGCGTTGACGACGCCGGCGTTGTCCCCCAGCCGCCGCGCCGTACCCGATCGCTGGTCGTCGTCCCCGTCCCTGGTCTGTCCCGGCCGACGTGCCAGGCGCCCCCACCGGAAGGCCGCGACGCCTGGCAGGGCAAGGGCTGCTGCCCGCCGTCCGCGTCGACGGCCTCCGCCGACGCCGCGGCCTCGGCCTCGGCGTCGACGGCCTCCGCC
>NZ_JBSGZJ010000310.1:0-8782 GCF_053610925.1 Streptomyces sp. NPDC054847
CGGCCGCCGCGCCAAGGCGCGCGCGTCTCGAACGCGCGCAGGCGTGACCGGGTGCCGCCGGTGGGCACCGCCGCGTGCTCACCGGCGGCACGTGCGATCACGTCGTCAATCGTGCGCCGCCGTCCCGGCTCCCCGTGTCGCGGCCCGTAGCATCGCCGCTCCCACCGGCGTCAGCGTGTGCAGAACGGACGGCCCATGACGGACGCTCGTGAGGAGTCCCGCATCGCGCAGCGCGGTCGCGTGCCTGCTGGCGGACGACGCCGAAACCCCGGCCGCGCGAGCGATCTCACCGGTCGTGGCGCCGGCGGAGGTGGCGTACAGGGCGATCGCCCGGGCCCGGCCCAGCAGGGCGGTCAAGGGCTTCCCGGGGTCGTCGCCGCCGCCCGGGGGCGGCTCGTGGAGCATCGAGTACCAGAGGACGGGCGGCAGTTCCGGATCTGCGAAGGCGACCGGTTCGGCCCAGTTGAAGTACGAGGGGACGAGCGTGAGCCCCCGCCCGTGGAGATACAGGTCCCGGTCCGCCGCCTGGGTGGGGTAGGTGACCTCCAGGACCGGAGGCCGCCACCGCATCATGGGCCCGAGCCCCGCGAGCATGCCTTCGACTCCCCCGTCGAGGAGGCCACGGCAGCGCGCCGCCCGCTCGGCCTCCAGCTTCGCCAGGACCACTTCCTCGTACGGGACGACGACGGCCTCGTGGTACGCGCGCAGCAGCCCGACGAGTTCCCTGCGCGCCGCCGGTTCGACCAGCCGCCCGACCCATGCCGGCGCACCGACGGTCCTGTCGAGGATGGTCACTTCCTCCAGGATCCGTTGCGGCGGGGTGGCCAGGATCGACTCCACGCCCGCCTCGAAACCGTCCAGGGCACCGGCCGGCGTCAGGAAGTCCGGAAAATACTCGGCCCGCGGATACAAGCGCAGGAGAACGTCCCGCACGGAACGCTCCAGCCCGCTCTCCCGTAACCGCTGTCGCGCCATGCGGGTCCACCCCGCGTAGGCCCACGCTCCCTTCCGCGACTGCAGCCGGTGCAGGCTCGCGGCTATCTCCCAGAGCGGATCGGGTCTGGTGGCCAGTCTGGTCCGCCCCAGGTCGGCGTCACTGAAATGAATGCGGAGCATCGCGTTCTCCCCCGTTGCGCTCAGCTTTTGCACTCAGCCGCAACAGCATGGCTCAGCTCCGCCGTTGTCGGCAAAGCTGACGCCGGGCGTGTCGGACGCCGCTTCGGGAATGCGAGCACCGGCGGGATGCCGGTCCACGGGGGGCGAGGACGTGTGAACGAGTTCCGGCTGTTCGGCGGCATCGAGACGGACACCGGCGGAGGGCTCGTACCGCTGGGGCCGCTTCGTCAGCGGACCGTGCTGGCCGCCTTGTTGATGGACGCGGGCCGCACGGTGCCGATCGATGAGCTGGCGGACCGGGTGTGGGGCGGCCGGCCACCGCAGCGGGCGAGGGGGACGCTCTACAGCTACGTGTCGCGGCTGCGGCGGGTGTTGCGTGGTGCGGGCCCGGAACGCAGGGGTGGTGGGTACACCCTCGCCGTCGGCGAACCCGCCGTGGACGTGCACCTCTTCCGTGATCTGCTGCGGCGGGCGCGGGCCGCGGACGACAGAACGGCGCTGGTGCTGTTCCGGGAGGCCTTCGCGCTGTGGCGGGGGGAGCCGTTCGCAGGGGTGGACACTCCGTGGTTCAACGCGGCGCGGCAGGGACTGGTCATTGAGCGGGAGGTCGCGGAGTCGGACTACGTGGAGCGGCGGTTGCGGCTGGGTGACCATGCCGCACTGCTGCCCCTGCTGTCCGAGCGGAGCGCGGCCCGGCCGCTGGACGAACGGATCGCCGGCCAGTACATGCTCGTGCTCCATCGCACCGGCCGGCAGGCCGATGCGCTTGCGCACTACCGTCGGACCCGGGCCACGCTCGCCGAGGAGTTGGGCATCGATCCGGGGCACGAGCTGCAAGGACTCCACGCGGCGATGCTGACGGGGAAGCCCTTGCTCGCGGCGCCGGCCGGGCCGGACTGGACGGTCCAGCGTCAGCTGCCGATGGGTGTACCCCGCTTCGTCGGGCGTACGGGCCTGCTCCGGCGCCTGGCCTCGGAGCTGGCCGTCGGGGCGGACGCGCCGGTTGTGCTGTGGGGGTCGCCGGGTGTCGGGAAGTCGGCGCTCGCGGTGCGGCTGGGGCATCGGTTGCGGGAGGCTTTTCCGGACGGGCAGTGGTACGTACGGCTGTCGGGCCACAGCGTCCGGCCTCGCGATCCGGGTGAGGTACTGGCCGCGCTGTTGCGGGCGTCCGGGCAGCGGCCGGGGGACATTCCCGAGCTGCTGGACGACCGGGCGGCGGCCTTCCGGAGTCGTCTCGCCGGTCGCAGGGTGCTTCTCGTACTGGACGAGGCGGCGGACGCGGAGCAGGTGCGGCCGCTGCTGCCCGGGACGCAGGGGGTGGCCGTGCTGGTGACCAGCCGGTCGGACCTGCGGGGCCTGGTGGCGAGCCATGCCGCCCGTACGACGTTCCTGGAGGTGTTCGCCCCGGCCGAGGCCCGTCTGCTGCTGGCCGACGCCGTCGGCGCGCGGCGGGTGGAGGAGGAGCCGGAGGCGGCCGACCGCGTGGCCGAGCTGTGCGCGTACCTGCCGCTGGCGTTGCGCATCGCCGGCGTCAACATCGCCGCGCGGCCCGGGCGCTCGCTCGCTGACTGTGCCGTGGAACTCGCCGGTGACGGGCGGCTCGCGAAGCTTTCCGTTCCGGGTGATCCGCATGCCGCTGTCCGTACCGCCTTCGACCGCTCCCACGCCAAGCTGGCACCGGAAGCGGCCCGGCTGTTCGCCCTGCTCGCGCTGCACCCCGGGCCGGACTTCACCGTCGAGGCGACGGCCGCGCTGCTCGACGCGCCGGTCGGAGTCGCTTCGCGGCTGCTCGACGCGCTGGTGACCGCGGCCCTCGTGCAGCGGACCGCCGGGAACCGGTTCCGGTTCCACGACCTGCTGCGGCTGTACGCGGCCGAGCACTGCGATACCGTCCCGGACATGGCCGCGGCCTGGCGGCGGTTGTGCGGTGCGACCGGTATCTCGCCACCGTCGACGCCGCGGCGGCCTTCGACGGCAGCGGGAACGTGCGGCTGCCCCGTGCGCGTCCGGCGTCCTCACGCTTCGGCGACCGGTATCAGCAGCTGAGAGGCGGCGGGCCGAAAGATCACCGGTCCTTGCGACATTGCTGGCAACACCCTTTGCGGGCAGGGTGGTTCGTCCGACCATGGGGCTGTCACGGTGTCGGCCTTCCGGCTATACCGTGTGACCATGTCCGCGTTCATACAGCAGCTTCCTGCCCTGATCGGTGTGGTGGTCGGTGCCCTGGGCTCGTACCTGGCGATCACGCGGGGCGACGCGGCCCGCTTCCGCCGCGAGCAGGCGGCCCGTTGGGAGGAACGGCGGCTGGCGGTCTACGCCGACTACGCCAGGGCGCTGAAGAAGACCGTCACCCTGGCGTACCGGATCGCCGCGCATCTCGGCAACGACCCCCACCCGCATCCGCTGTCGCCCGAGGAGGCGGCGCCCCACCTGGCCGAGGCCGCTGTCGCCCGGGATCCCGCCGGGAAGGCCCTGTTGATGCTGGGGAGTCCGGACGTGGTGGAGAAGGCCCGCGAGTGGGTCGTCGCGGTGATGGACATGGAAGCGTTCCTGCGCGACGGGACCGTCAGCCCCGCCACGTGGTCAGCGATGCTCGAGCGCCAGCGCACCGCGCGCGAAAGATATTACGCGGCCGTCCGGAACGACCTGGCGCTCCCGCCCGGCCACTCCGGGGAATGGCGGGTCCCGTCGGCCCAGGGTTCCTGAGGACGCACCGCCCCTTGTCCCTGGGCCGACGGCTCCGGGCGCCGCGCCCGTCCCTGTCCCCGCGTCTTCGAGCGGTCGCCACGGGCCGAACCCGCTCCCCCGTCCCCGCGCAAAAGTCCAAGTCCGGCGTGGGCGCATCCATGGACAGCTCCGGACACTCCGCCGGTACGGTGTGCCGCAGTTCGCGGTCTAGACCACTCTGGAGGTCTCGTGAGAAGGCACGGAAGAACGGTCCGCCTGTCCCTCGCCGCAGCAGCCTCGGCCGCCGCCATGACGGTGGGCATCCTCTCCCCCGTCCAGCAGGCCGGGGCGGCGCCCACTGCCCCGCTTCCCCCCGTCTCCCCCACACCCCGGTCGATCGACCGCGCCGGCGCCGACGCGGTCGTCACCGACCGGGTGCTCGTCGTCGCCGATGCCCGCACCGACGCCGCCGCCCGCGACCGTCTCGTCGCGGAGCTGAAGCGCCACGGCGCCGACCGGGTCGACATCGTCGCTCCGGGTCGTGAACCGGCTGCCGCGAGCGGGCTGTTGACCGTGCGGCTCGGCCCGGGCGACCGGCCCGACATCGCCGCGGCCCTCGGCGACACCGCCGTTCCCGGCAGTGCGGAGGGCTACGCCGTGCGCGTCGCGGGCTCCGGCGGGGCGGGGCACCGGATCGCCCTCGCGGGCAAGGACGCCGCGGGCCAGTTCTACGCGGTGCAGACGCTGCGCCAGCTGTTCGTACGCGGCGACGACGGCTGGAAGGTGGCCGGCGCCGAGGTCAGCGACTTCCCGTCCATGCCGTTGCGCGGCACCATCGAGGGTTTCTACGGCACGCCCTGGACGCACGCCGAGCGCCTCGACCAGATGAGCTTCTACGGCGACGTGAAGGCCAACACGTACATCTACGCACCCAAGGACGATCCTTATCACCGCGGCAAATGGCGTGAGCCCTACCCCGCCGACAAGCTCGCCGAGCTCGGTGAGCTGGTGCGGCGGGCGACCGCCAACCACGTCCGCTTCACCTTCGCCGTCTCCCCCGGCGAGTCCATCTGCTACTCCGACGCCGCCCACCGCAAGGATCTCAGGGCCAAACTCCAGGCGATGTACGACCTGGGCACCCGGGCTTTCTCCATCCCCCTGGACGACATCAGCTACACCCGCTGGAACTGCGAGGGCGACAGGGCGGCCTACGGCGAACCGGGCCGGCAGGCCGCCGCCGAGGCACAGGTCGACCTGCTCAACGATGTGCAGCGCACCTTCGTCGCCACCCACCCCGGCGTACGGCCCCTTCAGATGGTGCCCACCGAGTACGGCGACCTGACGGACACCGCGTACAAGCAGACGATGCGGGCCACCCTCGACCCCGCGGTCGAGGTGATGTGGACGGGCACCGACGTCGTGCCGCCGAGCATCACCAACCAGCAGGCGGAGGGCGCGGCGAAGCTGTTCGGACGCAAGGTCTTCGTCTGGGACAACTATCCCGTCAACGACTTCGGCAACACCCGGGGCAGGCTGCTGCTCGCCCCGTACGACAAGCGCGAAGCGGGCCTGTCCGCGCATCTCGCCGGCATCGTCGCCAACCCGATGAACCAGCCGTACGCCAGCAAGGTCGCGGTCTTCGGCGCGGCCGACTTCGCCTGGAACGACGCGGCGTACGACGCGCGGGCGAGCTGGCCGCGTGCCATGGCGTACCTCGCGGGCGGCGATCGCGAGGCGACCGAGGCGCTGCTGGTCCTCGGCGACCTCGAGCACATGGCGCCCACGTTCGGCGCCACTCCCTGGCAGGAGCAGGCGCCGGAACTCGCGCGCCGGGTGGCCCGGTTCTGGACGTCGTGGGACGCCGGGAACCGTGCGGAGGCGGTCGCGTCCCTGCGCGGCTACGCGACGAGGATCGAGCAGGCGCCGGCCGTCATCCGGAGCGGCTCCGTGGAGCGTGGTTTCACCGCGGACGCGGCGCCGTGGCTCGACGCCACCGAGCTGTGGGGCAGGGCGATGGTGCGGATGCTGGACGCGCTCGAAGCCCGGCAGGCCGGTGACCGGGACAGGGCCGACGAGTTGCGCGGCGAGTCGGTCGGGATCCAGCGGCAGGCCACGGCCGTACGGGTGGACCCGCCGCGCAACTCCTGGGGCTCAGCGCAGCCCAAGGTGGGCGACGGTGTGCTCGACGTGTTCCTCGTGCAGGCCGAGGTCCGGCTCCAGCTGTGGGACGTCGCCGGCGGCGGGGAGAACCTCGCGCCGAAGGGGATGGCGACGGCGTCCAGCGTCGAGCAGAACCTCGACCGCCTGGCTGCCCGGCACGTCAACGACGGCCTGATGGGCACGCGTTGGGCGTCCGGCTACACCGATGACGAGTGGGTGCAGGTCGAACTCGCCGCACCGTCGAAGGTGGCCGCGGTGACGCTGGCCTGGGAGAGCGCCTGCGCCACCGAGTACACGGTCCGGACGTCCGTGAACGGCACGGACTGGAAGACCGTTGCCACGCAGCGCCCGGAAGAGTGCGGCAACGACGTCGTGCGGCTTCCGGCCGACGACGAAGCCGTGCGTTACGTGCGGATGCAGGGCGTCGACCGGAAGACGACCTGGGGCTACTCGATCCACGAGCTGGGCGTGTACGGGGCACCCGCGTCCTGAGGCATCGGCACCGGGCGGCCCCTTCGCCACCAGGCCGCCCGATGCCGGCCACGGCCGGCCCGATTCTGCGCGGGCCGTGGTCCTGCGGGCCTCGGCCCGCCGCTACGAGCTACGAGCTACGAGCTACGAGCTACGAGCTACGAGCTACGAGCGGACCCTGCCGCGTCAGCCCGGGAGCTCCGTGCGCTCCCACCATTCGTACACCGGCAGTTGGCCCTCGTCGGTGTTCTGCGTGCGCGTCGTGGACTTGAAGTGCTCGTATCCCCCGCGGAACGGGATCTTGAGCTCCTGCCCCGGGTCGTCCACGGGAACGATTCGCTCGGGGAGGTCATCCGGGCCGCCCTCCAGGACGGCCTTCATCGCGTCGCTCATGGAGGTCAGTTTCCCCGTGCGGCTGTCCCTCTCCGCCACGACGCGCCGGGGCCTGCGGGTCCGGCGTCAGGACGGGGAGGAGCTGCGGGCGTTTGGCCGTGCGGCCGTCGCCGGACGAGCGGCCGCGCAGTCGGCGGCCGAGCCAAGGGCCGAGGAAGGCGGCTGCCCAGCGCAGTTCGGCGGCGGCCCTCCCCCGGCCGGGGGAAGCGGGCGCGACCGGCGGCAGGGGGTGCGTCCAGGTGTCGTCGCTGCCGGGCAGCGCGAGGGCGTGTGCGACGGCGGCGGCGATCCGGGCGTGCCCGAGCGGGCTCGCGTGGAGGCGGTCCGGACTCCACAGCCGGAGGTCGCTGACCACCGCGTGGCGGCCGGTCTCGGCGACGACGACGCCGTGGCGCCCGGCCGCGTCGCGTATCCGGTCGTTGAGCGCGGCGACGCGGGGGCCGAGCGGCCTGGCGAACGGGGTGATCCGGGTGACGTCGGGGAAGGTGACGGTGGCGACGCGGGCCCCCTGGGCGGTGAGCGCGGCGAACACCGTCTCCAAGTGGGCGCCGACCTCGTCGGCGTCGAACCGTGGCCGCAGCAGATCGTTCACCCCGGCGACCACGGTGGCCAGGTCGGGCCGCAGCGCGAGGGCGGGGGCGAGCTGCTCGGTGCGGACGTTACGGGCCAGGCGTCCTCGTACGGCCAGATTGGCGTACCGGGTGCCCGGGTGGTGGCGTGCGAGGTGTTCGGCGAGCCGGTCGGCCCAGCCGCGCAGGCCCACCGCGTCGTCACCGTCGCCGAGTCCCTCGGTCTGGCTGTCCCCCAGGGCGACGTAGCGCAGGCCTTCCCCTTCACTCGCGGACATCGGCGGCTGCCCTTTCCCGCAGGACGGCGATGGTGCGTACGCACCAGTCGTGGTTGCCCTGCTCGAAGGCGAGGCCGCGCAGGCATGTCAGGTAGGGGCCGACGCGTTCCCCGTGGCGGAGGAACTCCTCCTCCGTACGGTCGCCCCGCATGGTGCGCAGCAGTTTGCCGAAGAGTTCGACCTTGGCCTCGGCCATGGCCGCACGCTCGGTGAGCCGGCCGATCAGTGTGTCCGTGTCGACGTGGTCGGCGGCCTGGACCTTGACGACGAGGTCGTCGCGCATGAACGACGGCTTGGCGGCGGTGCCGGTGAAGTGGTCCAGTTCGGCCAGGCCGGCGTCGGTGACCTTGAACAGACGCTTGTTGGGCCGGTTCTCCTGGACGACCTCACGGCCGGTGATCAGCCCGTCCTTCTCCAGGCGGGTGAGCTCTGCGTAGAGCTGCTGCGGCTGGGCGTGCCAGAAGTTCGCCACACCGAGGTCGAACGCCTTCACCAGCTGGTATCCGCTCAACTCCTCGTCGAGCAGCGCCGCCAGGACAGCGTGCCGCAAGGCCATCGGGCCCGCCTCCTTCTTGCGCTCGTACACGGACGCCGACCATGATACTCATGAATCTGACTAGTCACTTTCATGAGTAGAGAAGAATCTCGGCGACCAGGCAGGAAAGAGACACCATGGCTACCGCAGCAGAGCGCTTCCGCAACGCCGTCGACACCCGTGACCTCACGGTTCTGGACGAGCTGTTCACCGACGACATCCGCTTCTACAGCCCTGTGAAGTTCACTCCGTTCGACGGGAAGCCGATGCTCCTCGGCCTCTTCGGCGTCCTGATGCGCGTATTCGAGGACTTCCGTTACATCGGGCACTACGACGGCGCGGCGGAGACCGGCGCGGACGGCGTCGAGGCCCCGTCGGCGATCCTGCCCTTCCGGGCGACCGTGAACGGCAAGCAGATCCACGGCATCGATCTGCTGCACTTCGACGACGACGGCCGGATCAAGGAGTTCACCGTCATGGTCCGGCCGCAGTCGGCCGTCCACGCGCTGGGCGAGGCGGTCCTCGCCGGACTGGTCGCCGACGGCATGGTCCCGGCTCCGCACGGTCGATGACGGTCCGCGCCGACCGGTGAC
>NZ_JBSGZJ010000311.1:0-8747 GCF_053610925.1 Streptomyces sp. NPDC054847
GCTTCCGCGCCCGCGTACGCCTCGAGGCAGCCGAGGGACCCGCACCGGCAGCGCCGCCCCCGGATGTGGACCACGGTGTGGCCCCATTCGAGGGCGTCGGTGCGGGCGCTCTCGTCGGGGGTCGCGGCGTGCACGACGCACGCGCCGACTCCGGAGCCGATGAGGGCGACCGCGGCGGAGGCCGCTCCCCGGCCGCCGCCGAACCACATCTCCGCCTGCCCGAGGGTCTTCGCGCCGTTGTCAATGAACAGCGGTGCATCGGGCGGGATTTCGACGGTCTTGCGCAGCAACTGCTCGAAGGGGACGGCGTTCCAGCCGATGGTCTGGCCGTGTACGACGGCACCCTCGGTGGAGGAGTGCTCGACGATGCCGGGCACACCGATGCCGATGCCGAGCAGCAGGCCGGGATCCGCGTCGGCGTCGTGCAGGACGTCGGCGACGGCGGCGCGTACGTGGGCGACGATGCGGTCGACGTCGTAGCCGTGCTGGGCGAGCGGCCGCTCGGTGCGGGCCAGCTCGGTGAACGAGAGGTCGAAGAGTTCGGCCCGTACGCGGGTCTCGCCGATGTCGATGCCGATCAGCAGGCCGCTGCCGGGGGCGACGCGCAGCAGGGTCCGGGGCCTACCCCCGTCGGAGTCGACGATGCCGGCTTCTTCGAGGAGGCCTTCGGTGACGAGTTCGGAGACGACGTTGCTGATGGATCCTGAGCTGAGCCCGGTGGCCGGTCCGAGTTCCTGGCGGCTCAGCGGGCCGTCGAAGTACAGCCGCTGCAGGACCAGGGCGCGGTTGCCGCGTCGCAGGTCGCGCACTGTCCGTCTCTTGCCGTCCGCCATGGTGCTCCTTCCCTGGACGCAACATACCCCGGCGGTGTCGCTGCTCCACGGACAGGGGCGCGCCCCCACCGGCCGGCTGTGACACCGGCCGGTGGGGGTGCGCCGGCGCGTCAGCGCGAGCGCCGCACCGGCATCCGGACCGGCACCACCGGCTCCGTGCCGGCCTGCGCGCAGACCGACGCCGCGACCTCGGAGGCGTGGCCGAGCATCGCCTCGGCCCGGTCGGCCGGCAGGTCGAGCCGCCAGGCCCCGGCGGCGAGCCACGCGAGCAGGCCGGCCATGAACGCGTCCCCCGCGCCGATGGTGTTGACGACGTCGACGGGTACGGCGGGGACGGCGGCCAAGGCGCCGGCCGCCGTGTACGCGGTGCTGCCCCGTGCGCCGCGGGTCATGACCACGAGCCGGCCGCCGCGTGCGAGTGCACGGCAGCTCGCGTCGGGTTCGCGGCCGGGCCACAGCAGGGCGAGGTCCTCGTCGCTGGCCTTGACGACGTGGGCGGCAGCGCACAGTTCGCGCAGCGGGCCGAGGCCGGGGCCGTTCTCGAGGGTGCGGTCCTCGCGCACGTTGGGGTCGACGGCGAGCAGGCTGTCGCGGGCCGCTGCGCGTGCTGTCGCCGCGACGGTGGACGCGGCCGGTTCGACGACGGCCGCGAGCCCGCCGACGTATACGGCGCCGTAGCGCGGTACGTCGGCCGTACGGTCGGGCAGCTGGAAGGTGGCCGTACGGTCGGTGTGGAAGTGGTACGCGGTGCCCTCGGGTCCGGGGTCGGCCACGGCGAGCGTGGTCGGCAGCGGTGAGCGCCCGCACAGGGAGAGGTCGACGCCCGCGCGGGTGAGCCGGTGTTCGATGCTCCGCGCGAAGGCGTCGCCGCCGAGGGTCCCGGCGAAGGAGGCCGGTGTGCCGAGCCGGGCGAGGCCGACGGCGACGTTGGCGGGCGCGCCGCCGGGCTGTGCGCGCAGGAGCCCGGGGTCCGCCGGCTCGGGTACGAGGTCGATCAGCGCCTCCCCCAGGACCAGTACGCCGTCCCGGCTCACGGCTCGACCACGATCTTGCGGCCCCGGCCCGCGCCGAAGCGCTCGATGGCCTGTGGGTATTCCTCGAGCGGCAGCCGGTCGCTGATGAAGACCGACGGGTCGAGGACGCCGGTGGCGAAGAGCGCCGCGGCCCGCTCGTAGCTGTGCAGGACGGCCATGGAGCCGGTGATGGTGATCTCGTGGTTGTAGATGCGGTAGGGCTCGATGACCGCGGTCGTCGCGTAGTCGGCCACCCCGAACTGGAGGAAAGTGCCGCCCTTGGCGACGCGTCCGAGGCCGTCCTGGATGGCTTTGGCGTTGCCGGTGGCGTCGACGACGACGTCCCAGCCGTGGGGGCGGTCGAGTTCGTCGGCGGAGGCGGCGGTGCGGGAGCAGCCGAGGAGCCCGGCGGTGGCGAGCCGGTCGGGGTTGACGTCGAGGATGTCGACGGAGGCCGCACCGGTGCGTTTGGCGAGCTCGAGCATCATCAGGCCCATGGTGCCGGAGCCGTAGATGAGCACGTCGGCGCCGAGGGTGCCGCTGAGTACGTCGTAGCCGCGTACGGCGCAGGACAGCGGCTCGATGAGGGCGGCGTCCTTGACGTCGATGTGGCCGGGCAGTTTGACGCAGTTGGCCACTGGGGCGACGGCGTACTCGGCGGCGCCGCCGGGGACGGTGACGCCGATGGCGGCCCACCGGTCGCAGAGGTTGCCGCGGCCGCTTCGGCAGTAACGGCATTCGTGGCAGTGCAGGGACGGGTCGACGGCGACGAGGTCGCCGACGGCGAGTTCGGTGACGTCCTTGCCGGTGCCGACGACCTCGCCGGCGAATTCGTGGCCGGGGACGATCGGCAGGGTGGGCGCGAATTCGCCCTGGAGGATGTGCAGATCGGTGCCGCACAGTCCGCAGGACGCCACGGCGACGACGACGTCTCGCGGTCCGGGGGTCGGGTCGGGGACGGTCGTGACGACGACCTTGCCGGGGGCTTCGACGATCGCTGCCCTCATTTGACGGCTCCAAGGGAGAGGCCCTGGACGAGTTTGTCCTGGGCGGCGTAGCCGGCGGCGAGCACCGGCAGGGACACGACGACGGACGCGGCGCACAGCTGGGCGAGGAAGAGGCCCTGGCTGGTGACGAATCCGGTCAGGTACACGGGCGCGGTCTGGGCGACGACGCCGGTGAGCACCCGTGCGAACAGCAGCTCGTTCCAGCTGAAGATGAAGCAGATGAGTGCGGTGGCCGCGATGCCGGGACCGGCGACGGGAGCGACGACCCTGGCGAGCACGGTGGGCAGCCGGGCGCCGTCGACCTGCGCGGCCTCGATGATGGAGACGGGTACGTCCGAGAGGAACGACTGCATCATCCACACCGCGATCGGCAGGTTCATCGAGGTGTAGAGGACGACGAGGAGCCAGACGTTGTCGAGCATCCCGGTGTTCTTCGCGAACAGGTAGACGGGCAGCAGGCCGGCGACGACGGGCAGCATCTTCGTGGACAGGAAGAAGAACATCACGTCGGTCCACTTGCGCACCCGGCGGATGGAGAGGGCGTACGCGGCGGGCAGGGCGAGCACCAGGACGAGGACCGTCGAGAAGACGGACGCGGACAGCGAGTTGATCAGCGGCGGCCACGGGGTGGGGCCGCCCGCGCCGCCGAAGAACTCGCGGTAGCCGTCGAGGGTGAGGGAGGCGGCGAGGGAGGGCGGGTTGGTGGCTGCGTCGGCCTCCGAGTGGAAGGAGGTGAGCAGCATCCACAGGGCAGGCAGGCAGAAGCTGATTCCCGCTGCCCAGGCCAGCAGGCCGAGGGCGGCGGAGCGGCGCCGTGCCTTGCGGGCGGCGGGCGGCAGTTGGTGCCGCGGGGGGTGGGTGGCGGTGGTCATGCTCGGGTCGCCTCCTCACGGAAGAGGGACGAGACCACCCGGAGTGCGAAGGTCGCGACCACGATGGTGCCGATCACGACGACGACTCCCGCGGCGGACGCCAGTCCGTATTCGTGGGCCTGGTAGAAGGTCTGGTAGACGGTGTAAGGCAGGTTGGCGGTGCCGAGGCCGCCCGAGGTGATGGTGAAGACGGCGTCGAAGTTCTGCACGATGTACACGGAGCCGAGCAGGATGCCCAGTTCGAGGTAGCGGCGCAGGTGCGGCAGGGTCAGATGGCGGAACATCTGCCAGTTCCCCGCTCCGTCCAGCCGGGCGGCCTCCATCATCTCGGCGGGCCTGCTCTGCAGTCCGGCCAGGAGGATCAGCATCATGAACGGCGTCCACTGCCACACGAGGGCCGCCTCGACGGCGAGGAGCGGCATCTCGGAGATCCAGTCGGGCTGGGCGGGCGAGTCGATGCCGAGCAGCCCGGCGGCCCAGCTGAGGGCGCCGTTGAACAGCCCGTACTCGGGGTTGTAGAGCGCGTGTTTCCACAGCAGCGCGGCCGAGACGGGGACCAGCAGGAACGGGGTGATGAGCAGGGTGCGCACCAGGCCGCGACCGAGGAAGGCACGGTCGAGGAGCAGCGCGAGTACCAGTCCGAGCACGACGCTCGCGACGACGACGCTCGCCGTGAGCAGCACGGTCGTGAGGACCGATTCACGCAGGGCAGGGTCGGTGAACACGGAGGCGTAGTTCGACAGGCCGCTGAAGGCGCGTTCCTCGGGATCGAGGGAGTTCCAGTCGAAGAGGGAGATCACCAGCGTTGCCACGAAGGGTAGTTGGGTGACGGCGACGAGGAAGACCAGCGCGGGCAGCAGCGGTGCGCGGGTCGCCCAGGCACGCATGCGGTCGCTGCGGGCGGCGGCCTTTCGAGGTACGTGCGGCGACGGCTGGGCGGGCGCGGTGTGCGCGGGTGGGTTCGGCGGTGTGCTGAGGGATGTACTCACCGGTACTCCTTGGCGACCTTCTCGGCCAGTGACTGCGAGGCCTTGAGGGCCTGCGCGACGGACTGGCGGCCGGCTATGGCCGCGCTGATCTCCTGGGAGACCTTCGTCCCGAGGTCGGTGAACTCGGGGATGCCGACGAACTGGATGCCTGTCGTGGGGCGTGGCTGGGTGCCGGGGTCGCGCGGGTCGGCGCCGGCGATGGCTTCCTTGGTCACATCGGCGAACGCGGCGGCCTCCTTCCGGTACCGGGGGTGGTCGTAGGTGGACGCCCGCTTCCCGGCGGGAACGTTCGCCCAGCCGCTCGTGTCGCCGACCAGGGCCTCGTACTCCTTGCCGGAGGCCCAGGAGATGAACTCCCATGCCTTGTCCGGCTTCTTGGAGGCCTTCTGCATGCCCCACGCCCAGGTGTAGAGCCAGCCGGAGCTGTCGGTCTTCTCCACCGGCGCCGGTACGTAGCCGATCTTGCCCTTCACCGGTGAACCGGGAGCCTCGAGCGATCCGGCGCCCGCCGTGGCGTCGTACCACATGGCGGTCTTCCCCTGGGTCATGTTGTTGAGGCACTCGGCGTAGCCCGACTGGGCGGCGCCGGACTGCCCGTGCTCGCGCACGAGGTCGACGTAGAACCGGGTGGCCTTCTTGAACTCGGGCGAGTCCAGCCGTGCCTGCCAGTCCTTGGTGAACCAGGTCCCGCCCATGGTGTTGACGACGGTGGTGAGCGGGGCGACGACCTCGCCCCAGCCGGGAAGTCCGCGCAGGCAGATGCCCTTCATGCCCTTCTGCGCGCCGTCGGCCTTCGCGGCCAGGGCGGCGACCTGCTGCCAGGTGGGGCGCGCCGGCATCGTCAGGCCCTTCGCGGCGAAGACGTCCTTGCGGTACATGAGGAAGGAGGACTCGCCGTAGAAGGGTTCGGCGTAGAGCGTGCCGTCATGGGTGAGCGACTGAGCGACCGGTTCGAGGATGTCGTCCTGGTCGAAGGCGGTGTCGGCGCGGGTGTATTCGTCGAGCGGGTGCAGCCAGCCGTTCTCGGCGAAGAAAGGGACCTCGAAGTTACTGATGGAGGCGATGTCGTACTGGCCGGCCTGGTTGGAGAAGTCCTGGCTGATCTTGTCCCTGACATCGTTCTCCGGCAGGACCGTGAAGTTGACCTTGATGCCGGTCTCCTTCGTGAAGTGCCGGGCGGTCAGCTTCTGCAGTTCGACCATCTGCGGGTTGTTGACCATGAGCACGTTGAGCGCGTCGCCGCCCCCGAAGGAGGTGCCGCCCGCGCCGGCGCATCCGGCGAGGAGGGCCATGGCCGCCGCGCCCGCGCCCGCACGCACACGGATCCCATGTCGTCGTCGTTGGTGGGGCATCTGTTCTCCTGATCGCTGGTAGCGGCTCTGGTTCCGTCGTGCCGTGGCATGCCGGACCGGCCCGTGGCCCGGTGCGGCGGCGACGGAAGTGGATGTGGTGCGGGGTGACCCGGGTCCGGTGCGGATCCAGGTGCCGGGACCGGTCAGACGCGGATGACCTGCGGCCCCATCAGCGAGTAGCGCTGCGCCTCGGCGGACGGGAGTCCGGCGTCGGTGACGACGGCCTCGAAGTCGCCGACCTCGGCGAACCGGCAGAAGCTGACGGCGCCGAACTTGCTGTGCACGCCGGTGAAGATCCGGCGGCGTGCGCTGCGCATGGCCTGCGCCTTGACCTCGCTCACGGCCGGGTCGGGGGTGGTCAGTCCGTATTCGCGGGAGATGCCGTTCGCGCCGACGTACGCCAGGTCGATGACGAAGCCGGCGAGCATCCTGGTGGCCCAGTGGTCGACCGTGGCGAGGGTCCCGCCGCGTACCCGCCCGCCGAGGAGCAGCACCGCGGTCTGCTCGGCGTCCGCGAGGACGGTCGCCACGGCGAGGGACGCGGTGACCACCGTCAACGGCCGGTCACGGGGCAGTGCCTCGGCGACGAGCTGCGGGGTGAAGCCCTCGTCGACGAAGACGGTCTCGGCATCGCCGAGGAGATCGGCCGCGGCGGCTGCGATCCGCGACTTCTGCGGCACATGGCGGGTGGTGCGGGTCGCGAGCGTCGTCTCGAAGCCGGCGCTCTCGACGGGATAGGCCCCGCCGTGGGTGCGACGCACGAGGCCGTGCTCCTCCAGGGTGTGGAGGTCGCGGCGGATGGTCTCCTTGGCCACCTGGAACCGGTCGGCCAGCCGGTTGACGTCGACCGACCCGTCACGCCGGGCCGTGTCGAGAATTCCCCGTCGGCGTTCCTCGGTGTCCACGGCACACATCCCTGCTCATGTGGTGCTGACGCTCTGCTGCTTGTCCGGGCGCGGCGTCCGTCCGGGCCCGTGTGTCGTTTGTACAAGCAATCGAGGCCGCTCGACCAGCGTCTCCACGGCGCACGCTGTGCCCGTTCCTGCCCGTTTTCCGAAACGCGTCCCGGCTGGTCGGGCGGGTGCGGCGGTCCGGAGCGGAGCCGGGCGCCGCCCGCTTGGGGCGCCACGGTGCCCGAACGGCGCCCGCGGGCCCACAATGATCGCGTGCGGAAGCCTCCGCACGGCTCGAGGATCGATGAATGGCCCGCCGTGTCCCTGCGTATGCGTAGGGGCGGCATATTCCTACGGACTTCCAGGAGCACAGGCATGAGTGGAACAGCTCAGATCGGCGTCACGGGTCTCGCGGTGATGGGCCGCAACCTTGCTCGTAACTTCGCCCGCAACGGCTTCACGGTGGCCGTGCACAACCGTACGGCCGCCAGGACGCGCGCACTGGTGGAGGAGTTCGGGGGCGAGGGGACGTTCGTCGCCGCCGAGTCGCCGGAGGAGTTCGTCGCCGCGCTGGAGCGGCCGCGCCGTCTGGTCATCATGGTCAAGGCCGGTGAGGCCACCGACGCGGTGATCGAGGAGTTCGCGCCGCTGCTGGAGGAGGGCGACGTCATCATCGACGGCGGCAACGCCCACTTCGCCGACACCAGGCGCCGCGAGAAGGAGTTGCGGGAGCGCGGCATCCACTTCGTGGGCGTCGGGATCTCCGGCGGCGAGGAGGGCGCCCTGCACGGGCCGAGCATCATGCCGGGCGGCTCGGCCGAGTCGTACGCCTCGCTCGGCCCGCTGCTGGAGAGGATCGCGGCGAAGGCCCCCGACGGCACACCGTGCGTCACGCACGTCGGGCCGGACGGCGCCGGCCATTTCGTGAAGATGGTGCACAACGGCATCGAGTACGCCGACATGCAGCTCATCGCGGAGGCCTACCACCTGCTGCGTACGGTCGCGGGCTACTCCCCCGCGCAGATCGCGCAGACCTTCCGCACCTGGAACACCGGGCGCCTGGACTCGTATCTGATCGAGATCACCGCGGAGGTGCTGGCGCACACGGACGCGGCCACGGACAAGCCGTTCGTCGACGTCGTCATGGACCGGGCGGAGCAGAAGGGCACCGGCCGCTGGACGGTGCAGATCGCACTCGACCTGGGCGTGCCCGTCTCCGGCATCGCCGAGGCCGTCTTCGCGCGTTCGCTGTCGGGTCACGCGGATCTGCGGGAGGTGTCGCGTTCGCTCCCCGGCCCTCGGCCGCAGCCCCTCGACGCTGAAGAGGCGGGCCGTTTCGCCGACCGTGTGGAGCAGGCGCTGTACGCGTCCAAGATCGTTTCGTACACGCAGGGCTTCCACCAGGTGCAGGCCGGGAGCGAGGAGTACGGCTGGGACGTCGACGCCGGCTCGGTCGCCGCGATCTGGCGTGCCGGCTGCATCATCAGGGCCGCGTTCCTCGACCGTATCCGCGGGGCGTACGACGAGCAGCGGGATTTGCCGAGCCTGCTCGCCGACAAGCAGTTCGCCGAGGAGATCGGCGCGGCCCAGGACGACTGGCGGGACGTCGTCGCGACGGCCGCCCGGCAGGGCGTGCCGACACCGGGCTTCGCCGCCGCGCTGGCCTACTACGACGCGCTGCGCGCGGAGCGGCTGCCCGCCGCGCTCACCCAGGGCCAGCGGGACTTCTTCGGCGCGCACACCTACCGGCGGACCGACCGGGAGGGGTCGTTCCACACCCTCTGGGGC
>NZ_JBSGZJ010000312.1:0-8699 GCF_053610925.1 Streptomyces sp. NPDC054847
GCCCGTGACGACGGGGCGCTCGAGCTGCCCACCCGCCCGGAGGACGACTGGCGGCCGGCGGAGGCGAGGACCCGGGTCCCCTGGGTCCGGGCCGGTGTCGGCACATTCGTCGCCGGCGTCATGCTCGGCGGTGTCGCGATGGCGGCCGGCGCGATCCCCGCCCCGTTCGCGGACCCGACCGCCGGGAAGCCGAGCCCGGCGCCCCGCGTCACCCCCTCCGGCGCGGGGGAGCGGAGCACCGGCGTGACCCCGCCCGCCACGGTGCCCGCCGTCCCGACCGCCATCGTCCCGGGAGCCGACGAACGCCCGCCCACCGCCGAGGACCTGACGGCCCATTGCCACGCCTACGAGGCCGCAGCGGCGGCAGGCCGGAACCACGAGAAACCGGGCGGGAACGCGAACGGCGGCAGGACCGACGAGCGGCGGACCGACGGCGACGCCAAGGAAAATGCCGTCCGCGAGCGGCTGGCCGCAGTCGCCGGCGGACCCGACCAGGTCGAGGCGTACTGCGCACGCCTTGCCGCGGACCGGCCGGCGGGCGGAGGGCACGGCACGGGGGCCGGCGAGAAGGCCGGCGCCGACGCACCGTCCCCCGTCGATCCCCAGGCCGGACCGGACAAGTGGCGTGCCCCGACGCAGAAGCCGTCACGGCAGTAGGGCGACACGCAGGAGTGCACGACTCCGCAGGGCCCAGGACCTGCGGGACGCCGTAAGAGGGACGCGGCCGTGCGACGCGGTGCGCCCGGGACCGTCCGCCGCCGCCCGTGCCTAGGGTGCAGGTTGTGGACCTGGACGAGGACCTGAACCGGCTGAGCCGCGACGAACTCGTGGCCGAGGTGAGAGCGCTGCGCCGGGGTATCCGTGCGCACCGGGACAGCTCGGGCCACGATCTGTGCTGGCACCACCCGCGGTTGTGGGGACTGCTGCCGGAGCGCGTGGAGCCCGAGGTGGCGGTGCCGCCGTGGCCGCGGTTCATGCGCGGCTGTGTCCGTTACCGGGAGTCCCTCCAGGCACAGTTGCCCGACGCTCCGGTCGACGACCGGGAGTACGGCGGCTAGACCGGTCGGCCGGCGGGACCTGCCCTGAAGGCAACGGGCCCTGACGCAACGGGCCCGGGCACCGGCCTGCTCGGCACGCAACCTGCCCTGACGCAGCGGGTCCTGACACAGCCTGCCCGAACCGGCCTGCACGACCACGGCCCGCGCGGTCGCTCCCCGGGCATGGCTTCCGTCAGACGCTCCGGCCGGGCCGAGGGTTGTACGCCGCATGCTGATTTTCTTGTGAGAACAGCCACCTGTGCCGTCCGTGATGCTCCCACCCGTGTTTCCGCTGAGTCCGGTGAGGCCATCGTTGTGGAAAGGCGGGTGCCGTGGACGATCACGGAGCAGGACTGCCGGACGCCAGGGGCATGCGGAGCTACACCGCCCGGTTCGTCACGGAGATGAGCGAGCGCAGCAGACTGCCGCTCGACTACAGCGTGACGAGCCTGAGACTGGTCGACGTCGTCGTCGACGGACTCAGACGCAACAGACCCGTCCGTACGGGAGTGGACCGCTACCTTCATGGGCTCGGCGCCTACACGGGCGAGGTGATGGTCAGACGCGCGGGCGCGTGCTGGATCGACCTCGACGCGGGACAGCGCGAGATGTTCGGCCAGCCGGTCGGCGTGCGCATGCCGGACGGGCGGGTGTGGAACCCGCTCGGCAAGGTCGTCAAACGGTTCGAGCACGGCCCCGGCGAGTCGGTCGAGCAGTTCTATCTGCTGCTGCACGGACGGCGTGCGCCGCGCGTACGCCGGGGTGCGGCACAGCAAGCGGCCTGTGGCCGATGACCTGGGGTCGGGCTCCCGCCACACGGGCGCCCCGGCACAAGGAGCGGGCCGTCGGCATCGGTGAACGAGCCGCCGCCGGCGCTACGGGAGCGTTGAACGGCGCGTGACCTCCGCCCGTACCTTCTGGCGGCCCGTGTGGATCCGCACGGGCCGCCAAAAGGCAGGGAGGCACGTCTTGGCCGGCAGCAACGGCAACGGCAGCAACGTCACCGCGCTCTTCCGCGCGTCCACCGCGCACAGCCCGTCGTACTTCACGCTGGACCGGGCGGGCGGCGGCGCGGCCGGCGAGATCGTGGACTTCTGCATCCCCTGCAACCCGTACTTCCCGACTCCCGCCATGTTCGACGAGCTCGGCAGCAGGCTCAGGGAGATCCTGACCTACTACCCGAGCGGCTCCGAGACGATCACCGCCGAGCTCTGCCAGCTGCTCGGCCTCAATCCCCAGACGGTCGCCATGGGCAACGGCTCCACCGAGCTGATCACCTGGATCGATCATCTGCTCGTCCGCGAGTCGCTGGCGGTTCCCGTGCCCACCTTCGGCCGCTGGACGGACCAGCCGATGGAGACCGGCAAGCGGGTGGACATGCTGCTGCTGCCCGAGGCGCGCGGTTTCGTCCTCGACCCGGCGTCCTTCGTGCAGTTCGTACGGAGCAGAGGCTCGCGCGTCGCCGTCGTCTGCAACCCCAACAACCCGGACGGCGGACTGCTCCCCAAGCAGCAGGTGCTGTCCCTGCTCGACCAGCTCCAGGACCTGGACCTGGTCGTCGTCGACGAGTCGTTCCTCGAATTCGCCGACGCCGGGCAGGAGACCAGCGTCGCGGCAGAGGCCGTGCTGCGGACGAACGTGATCGTGCTGCGCAGTCTCGGGAAGAACTTCGGCCTGCACGGGGTGCGTTTCGGTTATCTCGTCGCCAACCCGGGTCTCGCCGGGAAGGTGCGTGCCGCGCTGCCGAAGTGGAACATCAACTCCTTCGCGGAGACCGTGGTGTTCATGCTCAAGCAGCACCGCCAGGAGTACGCGGAGAGCCTCGCGCAGGTGGGCCGCGACCGGCAGGACATGATCTGGCGGCTGTCCCAGCTGCCCGGTCTCACCGTCTATCCCTCGCAGGGCAACTTCGTGTACGTGAGGCTGCCGGAAGGAGCCGACGGCGCGATCCTCAGGGACCGGCTGCTCGCGGAGCACGGCGTCCTGGTGCGGGAGTGCGGTAACAAGATCGGCAGCTCCAGCCGGTTCGTCCGGCTGGTGGTGCGCCCCGAGCCGGACGTGGCGCGGCTGGTCTCCGCGATGGAGCTCGTGCTGTACGGCGAGCACATCCGGGCCGCGCCCGCCCCGCCGCCCGCGCCGGAGCCGCCGCAGCCGATGCTCGCGCAGATACCCGCGCGGTCCCAGCCGTTGCCGCGGGTCGACGCGCAGGCGCAGGCGGTACAGGCGCAGGCCCAGCAGCCGGCCGTGGCGTCGATGCCGGCCCAGGCGCAGGCCCCGCAGCCGGTCCCCGCCCCCATGCTGGCGCAGGCGCCCGCCCGGGCCCAGCCGCCCGGGCCCCAGCCGTTGCCGCAGCACGCCCCACCGCTCGCCCTCACGCGGACCCAGCCTGCCCAGCAGCCGCTCGCCGCCCGGGGCCTGGCGCCCGCTCAGGCCGCCCGGCCCGGCGCGGCGGCAGCCGCGGGCTACACGTCGGGCACGGCGGCGGTGGACCGCCTCATCTCCCAGGCGTGAGCGCCGTCGGGGGCGCGCCGACGGCGGGCGGCCGGGCCCCGGACACTCCGTACCCGGCATTCGTCACAAAACCGGCGGACAGGCGATAGATTCCCCTCTCGGTGACGGTCGGCCGTACGGAGCGGGGAGACATGACGACCCAGGGGGAAACCACCGCGGAGACCCGGCCGGCCGTCAAGCTGTCCTTGATGACGCTCACCGCCATGGTCGTCGGATCCATGGTGGGCGCCGGAGTGTTCTCCCTCCCGCGGCGCTTCGCCGACGAGACCGGCGTCGCCGGCGCGCTCATCGCGTGGACCATCGCCGGCACCGGCATGCTGATGCTCGCGTTCGTCTTCCAGTCGCTGGCCGTGCGCCGGCCCGACCTCGACGCGGGCGTCTACGCCTACGCCAAGGCCGGCTTCGGCGAATACCTCGGCTTCTTCGCCGCCTTCGGCTACTGGGCCAGCGCCTGCGTCGGCAACGTGACGTACTGGGTGCTCATCATGTCGACGATCGGAGCCGTCTGGCCGGCGCTCGGCGACGGCGACACCCTGCTCGCGGCGGTGCTGTCCTCGATCGGGCTGTGGGGGTTCTTCCTCCTCATCCGGCGCGGCGTGAAGGAGGCCGCCGCGATCAACCGGATCGTCACCGTCGCCAAGGTCGTCCCGATCCTGGTCTTCGTCGTCATCGCGCTGTTCTACTTCGAGGCGGACGTCTTCGCCGACAACTTCGGCGGCGCCGACTACGCCGGCTCCCTCTTCGACCAGGTCCGCGGGACCATGCTCGCCACGGTGTTCGTCTTCCTCGGTGTCGAGGGCGCGAGCGTGTACTCGCGGCACGCCAGGCGCCGGGCCGACGTGGGGCGTGCCACCGTGCTCGGCTTCCTCAGCGTCTTCGCGGTCTTCGCCTCCGTCACCATCGTGTCGTACGGGATCATGCCGATGGCCGAGATCGCCGAGCTCCGCCAGCCGTCGATGGCCGGCGTCCTGGAGGAGGCGGTCGGCACCTGGGGCCAGGTGTTCATCAGCGTCGGCCTGATCGTCTCCGTCCTCGGCGCCTATCTGGCCTGGACGCTGATGGCCGCGGAAGTGCTGTTCGTCGCCGCGAAGGACGACGACATGCCGCGCTTCCTGAAGCGGTCGACCGCCGCCGACGTGCCGGAACCGGCGCTGGTGATGACGACGCTCCTCAGCCAGGTCGTCCTGATCGTCACGCTCTTCTCCGACGACGCCTTCAACTTCGCGCTCGACCTGACGAGCGCCCTCACTCTCATCCCGTTCCTCCTCGCCGCCGCCTTCGCGCTCAAGATCGGGTTCAGGCCCGACGACCGGACCGTCGGCGGCCGCGGTTCCGGCCGGGAGCTGACGATCGCCGCCGTCGCCACCCTCTACACGGCGTTCCTGCTCTACGCGGCCGGGCCGAAATTCGTCCTCGTCTCCTTCATCGTCTACGCGCCCGCCACGTTCCTCTTCGTGAAGGCCCGCAGGGAACAGGGCAAGAAGCTGTTCTCGCCCGCCGAGAGCGTCATCTGCGCCGTCTCGGTGGCCGGCGCCGTGCTGGGCGTCGTCGCCCTGGCCGCCGGCTGGATCACCCTTTGACCCGGAGACCAGGAAGGCTTTCATGACGACCGACACCACCAGCAGCGCCCGCCCGTCGCACGGCGTCCACTCGGAGGTCGGCAGACTCCGCAAGGTCCTGGTCTGCGCCCCCGGTCTCGCGCACCGCCGGCTCACCCCGACCAACTCGGACGATCTGCTCTTCGACGACGTGATGTGGGTGGACAACGCCCAGCGCGACCACGCCGACTTCGTCGACAAGCTCCGTGAACGGGACGTCGAGGTCGTCGAGTTGCACGACCTGCTCATGCAGACCATGGCGATCGGCGAGGCCCGGTCGTGGCTCCTGGACCGGAAGATCACGGCCAACGAGGTCGGCATCGGTCTCATCGACTCCACCCGCGCCTTCCTCGAGACGCTCGAGCCCCGAAGGCTCGCCGAGTACCTGATCGGCGGCCTGGCGACCGCCGACCTGCCCGACGAGTTCCGCCCCGGGTACGTCGCCCTCGCCCGCGAATCGACCGGCGTACGCGAGTACCTCATGCCACCGCTGCCCAACACCCTCTACACCCGCGACACGACCTGCTGGCTCTACGGCGGCCTGACCCTCAACCCCCTCTACTGGCCCGCCCGCCATGGCGAGACGCTGCTGATGAAGGCGATCTACGAGTTCCACCCCGACTTCGCCGGCTCGACGGTCTGGTGGGGCGACCCGGAACTCGACTGGGGCCAGGCCACGTTCGAGGGTGGCGACATCATGCCCGTCGGCGGCGGCGTCGTCCTCATGGGCATGAGCGAACGCACCTCCCGCCACGCCATCACGCAGGTCGCCGCAGCGCTCTTCGCGAACGGCGCCGCCCGGCACGTCATCGTCGCCGGCATGCCCAAACTGCGCTCCGCGATGCACCTCGACACCGTCTTCACCTTCGCCGACCGCGACATCGTCACCCTCTACCCGAAGATCATGGACGCGGTGCACACCTTCTCGCTCCGCCCGTCCGACAAGGCGCCCGGCGTCGAGATCACCGACGAGGGGTCGGCGGCCTTCACCGACGTCGTCGCCCGGGCCCTCGGCCTGTCCGGGCTGCGGATCATCGAGACCGCGGGTGACGTCTACGCCTCCGAACGTCAGCAGTGGGACAGCGGGAACAACGCCGTCGCCGTCGAGCCGGGCGTGGTGTTCACCTACGACCGCAACACCCAGACCAACGCCCTGCTGCGCAAGGCGGGCGTGGAGGTCATCACCATCGTCGGCGCGGAACTGGGCCGGGGCCGTGGCGGCGGCCACTGCATGACGTGTCCGATCGTCCGTGACCCGGTCGACTTCTGACCCGCCGGTCCGCGGCGGCCGGGCCGCTCAGGCTCCCGGCCCACTGCCCGGGTGCGCGCCCGGCCCCTCGGCATGACCGGCGAGCGGGGTCGGGGACAGGGAGGCGTTCTCCTCACCCGGCTCCAGGAGCGTGTCGGCCGCCCCGACGATCAGAGGATCCGGCCGTCCGATGGCCTCCGGGTCCTTGCTGTCGTAGTCCACGCGCCACAGCAGACTGCGCATGGCCTCCAGGCGACCGCGGCGCTTGTCGTTGCTCTTGACCACCGTCCACGGGGCATGGTCGGTGTCGGTGGCCCGGAACATGTCCACCTTGGCGGCCGTGTACTCGTCCCACAGATCCAGCGACGCCACGTCCGTGGGGGACAGTTTCCACTGGCGCACCGGGTCCACCTGCCGGATCGCGAAGCGGGTGCGCTGTTCCGCACGCGAGACCGAGAACCAGAACTTGACCAGGATGATCCCGTCCTCGACCAGCATCCGCTCGAACTGCGGGCACTGGTGCAGGAACAGGTCGTACTGCGGTTTGGTGCAGAACCCCATGACCCGTTCCACACCGGCCCGGTTGTACCAGGAGCGGTCGAAGAACACGATCTCGCCGGCGGACGGCAGATGGGCCGCGTAACGCTGGAAGTACCACTGCGTCGCCTCGCGTTCCGTCGGCTTCTCCAGCGCCACCACGCGGGCGCCGCGAGGATTCAGCCGCTCGGTGAACCGCTGGATCGTGCCGCCCTTCCCGGCCGCGTCGCGTCCCTCGCAGATCACGATGAGGCGCTGACCGGAATCCTTGACCCAGCGCTGCAGCTTCAGCAGTTCGATCTGCAGCACACGCTTCTGCTGCTCGTACTCGGCTCTGCGGATCTTGCGGTCGTACGGGTAGTTCTGCCGCCAGGTCTTGATCGGGCGGCCGTCCCCGTCCAGGAGCACCGGGCGCTCCGGCTGGCTCTGGTCCACGGTCATACCGTCGAGCAGCGCCTGCCCCTCCGGGTCCCGCTCCGTCGCGTTGCTCATGGCTGTCACCTGCCCGGTCCCGACGCCGTCACGTATCCATCATGATCCCATCCGACAGCTCTCGCCATTGCGGACAGAACCTGTCCGCAAGTCTCGGTAGCGTTCGGGCATGGCTTCGAAAACCGCGACCCACCCCGTGCTCGGCACCCGCGCGCTCAACCGCGCCACCCTCGCCCGGCAGCTCCTGCTGCGGCGCGCGACACGGGCCGAGATGCCCGTCGCGGCGGCCGTCGCGCACCTCGTCGGGCTCCAGGCGCAGAACGTGAAGCCGCCCTACTACGCGCTCGACGCCCGGCTGGAGGCGTTCGATCCGCAGGAGCTCTCCACGCTGATGGAGGCCCGCGAGGTGGGGCGGCTCGTGACCATGCGGGCCACCATCCACACGCACACCGCCGACGACTGCCTGCGGCTGCGGCCCCTCGTCCAGCCGGCCAGGGACCGCGAGCTGGCGCAGTTCCGCGCCGGGCTCGTCGGCGTCGACCTCCAGCGGCTCGCCGCCCTCGCGCGCGAACTCGTCGAGGAGGAGCCGCGGACCATGAAGGAGCTGCGGGAAGCGCTCCTCGCGCACTGGCCGGACGCCGATCCGTTCGCGCTGTCCGTCGCCGCCCGGTGCGCCCTGCCGCTGGTGCAGGTCACCCCGCGGGGACTGTGGGGCAGGAGCGGCCAGGTCCGGCTCACCACCGCGGAGCGGTGGTTCGGCCGGCCGTCGGAGTCCGCGCCGGACGCCGAGGACGCCGTACGGCGTTATCTCGCCGCCTTCGGGCCCGCCTCCGTCAAGGACTTCCAGACCTGGTCCGGGCTGACCCGTACCCGAGAGGTCTTCGAACGGCTGCGGCCGGGGCTCGCCGTGTTCCAGGACGAACACGGCGTGGAGCTCTTCGACCTCCCCGACGCGCCCCGGCCCGACGCCGACACCCCGGCGCCGGCCCGTCTGCTGCCCGAGTTCGACAACCTCCTGCTTTCGCACGCGGACCGGCGACGGGTGGTGTCCGCGGGGCACAAGGGCCTCACGTGGCGGGGGAACCAGGCGTACTGCACGTTCCTCCTCGACGGCTTCCTCGCCGGGACATGGCGGCTGGAGGAGACGGCGGACACGGCGACGGTGACGCTCGAGCCGTTCGACGCGCCGACGAGGGCGCAGCGGGAGGAACTGGCGGGGGAGGCGGAGCGGATGCTGCGGGGGATGCGGGCGGGGGCGGCGCACGAGGTGCGGTTCGGGCCGGTGCGGGGGGCGTAGCGCCTGCGGCGGGCGTTTTCCCCTACCCGCCCCTTCCC
>NZ_JBSGZJ010000313.1:0-8697 GCF_053610925.1 Streptomyces sp. NPDC054847
CTGCCGGACCGGCAGGCCCGGCAGGCCCGGCAGGCCCCAAGGGTGACACCGGTCCGCAGGGCATCCCGGGTGTCGCTGGTCCGACCGGGCCTGCCGGTAGCGGCACGGGACCGGCCGGCCCCACCGGCCCGACAGGCCCGCAGGGGCAGCCGGGTACGCCAGGCGAACCGGGTGCCTCCGGAGCGACAGGCGCCACTGGACCTGCCGGGACCACCGTCCATGCCGGCGCGAGTATCTACTCCGAAACCAGCCAGACCATCCCGAACGACACCGTCACTCAGATCAATTTCAGTGGCGCCGACTTCGACACAGACACAATGTTTGATGCAACGTCATCAACGTTGGTGGTACACACTGCTGGGCGCTACCTCCTTCAGGGAAGACTTTTCTGGACCACCCCGGCGGCGGTGCCTGCTTCAAGTACCCAGTCTCTGTTCATTGCGGTCAATGGCAATATCGTCGCCGCTGATCGTCAGCTCGCCCAGCCCCTTTCGCAGGATGTGTCCACCATTCTTCAGCTGAACGTCGGTGACATGATCTCCCTCCATGCGCTGCAAAACACCGGAGCCAGCATCGGCTCGGTAGTCGACACCGCCATTCCACTCAAATACCTGGCACCGCAGCTTCAGGCGGAGCTGACCGCTCCGTAGGCAGCGTCCTCAGCCCAAGGAATTCGTGACGGCCCGCCGGTCGGTCGGCGGGCCAGCGTGCGACAGACAATCGGCTGCGAAGCCGCTCACGCCCTTAGCCAGGTCGATGTGAGAGAGCCGTCGTACGACCCCACCGGCACCCCGGCTTGCGGAGCGGAGACCACGATGTCCGCCTGCGCCCCGCCCTTGCCCGCACTCCCCCAGGCGCCGGTGACCGGCAGCGGCACCTCCGTCGCATACGAGGCGATCGCGCCGATCCCATCACCTGCCTCCACCACCGCCTGGGCGGCAGCCTGGACCTCGAGTGGCTCCCTCTCCAGCAGCGCCAGATCCGGCGTCGGGCGCAGCAGGGCGAAGATCGCCTCGTTGACCGTCATCGCGTGGGTGGCGCCGGTGCGGCCCGCGCCGCGGGCGGTGCCGCCCATCTCGTCCATCGGCCGTTGCAGTTCGTAGGAGGCGGCTTCCAGGCCCTGCGATGTAAGCAGGCGCAGCCTTTCCCCGGTCTTGTTGCTGCCGCCGTCCAGGGTCAGGCCGTGTTTGCGCAGATCGGTGAGCGCCCCGCGGTGGGCGGCGGTCCGGGCTTCCTTGTGCTTCGCCTCGGTGCTCTTGGTGGTGTGCCGGTAGGTCAGGTGCGGCAACGTCGCACGCTGGATCTGGTCGGCGGTGGCGACCTTCATGACGCCCAGCACGCGCAGCACATCGGCGCGCAACAAGTTCGACGACCCCGCCGGATTGGTGACCCTCTTCCCGCCCATCAGCCCTGCCTCCCCCTCCTCCGCGACCGGCCCCTTGGCCGGGCGCACCAGCGGCCCCGCCAGAGGCCGGGTGACGCCCCCGCCGCCCGGAGACCCGATACCCCCTCCACCACTGACAACACAGAGAGGAGGAGAGGGTCGTGACGGCATGCCGGAAGCAGCGAAAGCGCCACTGACCACGGGAAACACGTTCAGGACGAGGATCAGACACGGAAGTGGGCGCGGCAGGAGCCACACAAGCGCCCACGGCAGGAACATCCACAAACTCCCAACAGCGCAGGGGAGATGTTCCACGCCCTTGCTTCGCTCTAGGTGTATTGCCTTGTGAGGTCGTGGAGCGGGAGGCGGCAGCTGCCGGCGGTCCCTGCGTCCAGCCGCGGGCGTTTCCGACAGGCGTAAAGCGGGTGCTCGAGGAGCCGCCCCTCAACTCACACAGCGCTCGCCGTTACAGGCCGCCCGGAGGGCCTTTGGGGCGATAGAGGAAAGCGATGAGGACAGCGGCGATCACCATCCAGCCGCCGATTCCGACAAGCCACCCCGCCCGGATCAGAAAGCCGCAGACCATCAGCGTCGCCCCGGCCAGGCTGAGCGCGAAGATGGCGAGCCAGACGCTGCGTGCGTTCCCGGCGACCTTCACACGGCCTCCCTCGAACAGCTGGGCGACTTGGGTGCTGCTCCGGGCACCGGTGCTGTCGACTGAAGGTGTGAAGCGGTCATGGGGAAAGGCTAGGCCGCGACCTGGTGCCGAGGTGACCCTGACACGTCAGGGAGGCGTATAGGTGCGCGGCGCTCGCGTCAGAGAGGCGTATAGATGGCTGTTCAGGTGGATACCGTCATGCGGTGCGAATGATCGAACTGTGGTCCGTTGCCGGTGCGGAGCTGCCGTGGTGAGTCGGCGGTGGCCGCGTCTGCGGCATCCGGCGCAGGGCGTCGTGGCCGGGTTCGCTGCGGCGGTCGTGGTCGTCACCGTGCTGCTGATGCTCCCGGTGGCCAGAACGGGGCCGGGCGGAGCGAGCGTACTGGAGGCCCTGTTCACGTCGGTTTCCGCGGTGTGCGTGACCGGGTTGATCGTGGTGGACACCCCGGTTTACTGGACCGGTTTCGGGCAGGTCGTGATCCTGTGCCTGATCCAGCTCGGCGGCCTGGGCATCATGACGTTCGCCTCCCTGTTGGTGGTGTTGGTCTCTCGCCGGCTCGGGCTGAGGGCCCGTCTGACCGCGGCGGCCGAGACCAAGACACTGGGCCTGGGAGAGGTCAGGTCGGTCGTCCTCGGCGTGGTCAAGGTCAGTCTGCTGCTGGAAGCGCTCACGGCGCTGGTACTGATGTTGCGTTTCGGCCTGGGCTATGACGAGTCGTGGCCGAGAGCGCTGTGGCTGGGCGTCTTCCACGCGGTCTCCGCGTTCAACAACGCGGGCTTCGCCCTCTACTCCGACAACTTGATGGGCTTTGTCACGGATCCGTGGATCTGCCTGCCGATCGCCTGCGCGGTCATCGCCGGCGGTCTGGGGTTCCCCGTGCTGTTCGAGCTCCGGCGCCGCTGGCGCAGGCCGAGGTCGTGGTCGCTGCACACCAAGATCGTGATCTGGGGAAGCGCGGTCTTCCTGGTCGGCGGCAGCGCGTTCATCACCGGGATCGAATGGACCAACCCGGCGACCCTCGGACCGCTCGACGTTCCCGGCAAGCTCCTGGCCGGCTTCTTCCAGGGCGTGATGCCCCGCACCGCGGGTTTCAACAGCGTCGACACCGCGCAGATGAATCCCGCGAGCTGGCTCGGCGTGGACGTCCTGATGTTCGTCGGCGGCGCCAGCGCCGGCACCGCGGGCGGCATCAAGGTCACCACCTTCGCCGTGCTGTTCTTCGTCCTGTACGCCGAAGTACGCGGTGAGAGCGCGGTCAACATCTTCCACCGGCGTCTGCACGGCGACACCCAGCGCCAAGCGCTGACGGTGGTGCTGCTGTCGGTGGCCGCCGTCGTCGGATCCACGGTGATGTTCATGGTCTTCACCGACATCAACCTCGACCAGTCACTGTTCGAGGTCATCTCCGCCTTCGCCACCGTCGGCCTGTCCACCGGTATCACCGCGGATCTGCCCTCCGCCGAACAGGTCCTGCTGATCGTGCTGATGTTCATCGGCCGCCTCGGACCCATCACGGTGGCCTCCGCGCTCGCCCTGCGCCGGCGTATCCGCCTCTACGACCTGCCCGAGGAGCGACCCGTCATTGGCTAGGAACCGCAGTCACCTCACCCGCCGCATCGCCCAGAACGACTCCGTCGTGGTCACATCCCTCATTGGTCACGCGTCCCAGGTGACCGGGAGGCTCTTCACTCCGTAGATGTCCGCGGTCTCCGGGCGCAGGCCGACCTCTTCAGCCGGTACGGCCAGGCGCAGTGTGGGAAAGCGGCTGAGCAGGGCGGAGAACGCGACCCGCATCTCGATGCGGGCCAGTTGCTGGCCCAGGCACAGGTGGATGCCGTGGCCGAAGGCCAGGTGACCGCCGGGCTCCCGCCGGACGTCGAGCACGTGGGGATCGGGGAAGCGCTCGGGGTCGCGGTTGGCGGTGTTGTAGGACAGGACGACCGTCGTGCCGGCCTCGATGGTCCGGCCGCCGACCTCGACGTCCACCAGGGCCGTCCTCATGAACGACTTGGCGACGCTCAGGTACCGCAGCAGTTCCTCCACGGCCTGGTCGGTGAGGGCGGGATCGGCGCGCAGCGCGGCCAGTTGCGCCGGGTTCTGCAGCAGCGCGAAGGCGCCGAGGGACAGCATGTTCGCGGTGGTGTCGAATCCGGCCGCCAGCAGGATCAGGCTGATGCCCTGCAGCTCCTCATCGGTCAGGTCACTGTCGGTGAGTTCGCTGAGCACGTCGTCGGTGGGGTTGGCGCGCTTGGCGACCACCAGCTGTGCCAGGTAGTCCTGGGTCGCGGTGTAGGCCGCTGTCAGGTCCTCGTCGCTGGTCTCACCGTTCATGAACTTGTCGATCTGTTCCTGGAAGGAGTCCCGGTCCTGGTACGGCACCCCCAGCAACTCACAGATGATCATGGTGGGGATGGGCTTGGCGAACGCGGTCACCAGGTCCGTCGGCGGCCCGGTCTCCTCCATGGTGTCCAGGCAGTCGGTGGTGATCTGCTCAATGCGTTCGGTCAGCAGTCGCATCCGGCGTGCGGTGAACTTGCCCACCAGCGGTTTCCTGTAGCGCCCGTGTTGTGGTTCGTCCATGAGGAGGAACTCGCCGGGCGGCGCCGGCGGGAGCTCGAAGTCGACTACGTTCAGGAGTTCCTTGCGGGAGCTGAACCGTGAGTCGGCCAGGATCGACCTGACAAGGTCGTATCCAGTGATCAGCCAGCCGGGCTTCCCGCCGGGGTGGGTGTAGCGGCTGATGGGGCCGTGCCGGCGGGCGTCGAGCAGTTCTGCCGGCGGGTCGAAGGGGCAACCGGGCTGACGCTCCGTCGGCAGCGTGACGGTGTGGAGGGATTCGCTCATGGCCATTCCTCATCTCGCGACATTACGCGTTTGGCGCGCACCGAAAGCTACGTTGCGTTTCCGTACTCGTCAATCAACGAAAATTCGTCTGCCCAGGTGGAGTGCGGTAAATCAATGCAATGGCGCTAAGAGTGAACGCAACGCACTGTTGCAATAATTGACGGCGAAGGCAATGCTGGCGATACGTCAGAGGGACGGTGGACCGACGGGAGCGCCGGCGCCTCGCGGCCGGCATTGCCGACGGGTTCTTCTGGACCGAGATCGTGAAGCGACCCGACCGGCCGCGACCTCGACGATCAGCCGGGAGGTCACCCACCCGCCCCGGCGGCCGAGGCTCCGGCCGGCGCAGCGGGCGACGGTCCAGCGGCGCGGCACCCCAACGCGCATCCGAGCGCCCGGCGGCACGATGGAAGAGGAGCCCATCGAACCGGCGGTCGGATCGGGGCTGTCACGGACGCTGGCCCCGACGGCGAAGCCCTATGAGGCGGCTGTCGGGAGGTCGAGGCGCGCGGGTGGTGGGCTGGCCGCGCAAGGGAGGCTGAGCACCATCGTGAGGCCGCCGGCTGGGGTGTCCTCGGCGGTCAGGGTGGCGCCCATGGCTTCGGCGAAGCCGCGGGCGACCGCGAGACCGAGCCCCACTCCGGAGCCGCGTGGGGCGTCCCCGTGCCGCTGGAAGGGTTCGAAGATGAGGTCTTTGACCTCGTCGGGGACTCCCGGGCCGCGGTCCACGACGCGGACCTCGACCCTGTCGGCGATCGCGCTCGCGGAGACCATGACCGGTGTGCCGTCGGGGCTGTACTTGACGGCGTTCTCGACCACGTTGGCCACGGTGCGTTCCAGGAGGCCGGCGTCCACGGTCACCATGGGGAGTTCTTCGGGGACGTCGAGGACGACGCTGTCATCGGGGACGCCGCCCAGAGCCATCGGGACGACTTCGTCGAGGTCGATCTCGCGGATGATCGGCTTGACGGTACCGGTCTGGAGGCGGGACATGTCCAGGAGGTTGCCGACCAGATGGTCGAGGCGGTCCGCGCCTTCCTCGATGCCCGCTAGGAGTTCGGCGTGGTCGTCGGGCGACCATTCGATGTCGTCGGAACGCAGGGAGGTGACTGATGCCTTGATCGCTGCCAGCGGGGTGCGCAGGTCGTGGCTGACGGCGGCGAGCAGGGCGGTGCGGATGCGGTTGCCTTCGGCGAGATCGCGGGCCTGGTCGGCCTGGTGCTGGAGGCGCTGGCGGTCGAGGACGATGGCGGCCTGGGCGGCGAAGGCGCCCAGCACGCGGCGGTCCTCGGCGGGCAGGACCCGACCGGAGAGGGCGAGCGCCATGTGATCGCCGACGGGCATGTCCACATCCGCGTCCTCCGGGCGTCCGACCGGAGTGCTGCCGACGCTGCCGGCGCAGCTCCAGGGCTCCACGTCGCTCGTACGTTCCAGCAGAGCCACGGAGTTCATGCCGAACGTCTCGCGGACCCGTTCGAGCAGGGCCTCGAGGCTGGTTTCTCCGCGCAGCACGCTGCCCGCCAGGAAGGACAGGATTTCCGACTCGGCGCGCAGCCGTGCTGCCTGGTGGGTGCGGCGGGCGGCGACGTCGACGACCGAGGCCACGGCGACCGCGACACCGAAGAAGATCACCAGGGCGACGATGTTCTTCGGGTCGGCGATCGTGATCCGGTGCAGGGGCGGTGTGAAGAACCAGTTGAGCAGGAGCGATCCGCAGGCTGCCGAGGCCAGTGCCGGGAGCAGGCCGCCGATCATGGCCGCGGCCACGGTCAGCGACAGGTACAGGAGCATGTCGTTGGCGAGTCCGAGGTCGGCGTCGATGCCCGTCAGGAGGAGGGTGAGCAGCATCGGGCCGGCGATCCCGGTGATCCATCCCCACAGGGTCCGGGAGCGCCCGAGCCGGGCACCGCGTGCCACGGGCAGGCCGCGGCCTTTCGCCGCCCCTTCGTGGGTGACGATGTGGACGTCGAGATCGGGTCCGGACTCCACGGCGATCGTGGCGCTGACACCGCGACCGAACATGTACTGCCAGGGCCTGCGGCGACTGGCGCCGAGCACGATCTGGGTGGCGTTGACGCCGCGTGCGAACTCCAGGAGTGCCTGCGGAATGTCGTCGCCTACGACGTGGTGGAACGTCCCGCCGAGGTCTTCCACCAGGGTGCGCTGGACGGCCAGTTCCTTGGGTGAGGCGGAGGTCAGGCCGTCGCTGCGTGCGATGTAGACGGCGAGGACCTCGCCGCCGGCCCCCTTCTCCGCGAGGCGGGCGGCACGGCGGATGAGCGTACGTCCCTCGGGACCGCCGGTCAGGCCCACGACGATGCGCTCACGGGAGCCCCAGATCCTCGAGACACGGTGCTCTGTCCGGTACTCCTGCAGGTATTCGTCGACCCGGTCGGCCGTCCACAGCAGGGCGAGCTCACGCAGGGCGGTGAGGTTGCCGGGCCGAAAGTAGTTGGACAGCGCGGCGTCGACCTTGTCCGCCTTGTAGATGTTGCCGTGGGCCATACGGCGCCGCAGCGCCTGCGGGGACATGTCGACCAGTTCGATCTGGTCGGCGCGGCGCACGACCTCGTCCGGGACGGTCTCCTTCTGCCGCACCCCGGTGATCGACTCGACGACGTCGCCCAGTGACTCCAAATGCTGGATGTTCACGGTGGACACGACGTGGATCCCCGCCTCGAGCAGCTCCTCGACGTCCTGCCAACGCTTGGCGTTGCGCGAGCCGGGAACGTTGGTGTGCGCGAGTTCGTCGACGAGCGCCACGGCCGGACGCCGCTCCAGGACGGCATCGACATCCATCTCGGTGAAAACAGTGCCGCGGTAAGGGAGTTCCTTGCGCGGAACCTGGTCGAGGCCGTGCAGCATCACCTCGGTGCGGGCCCTGCCGTGGCATTCCACGAACGCGACCACACAGTCGGTGCCACGCTCGACACGACGGTGCGCCTCGGACAGCATCGCGTACGTCTTACCGACGCCCGGTGCCGCGCCGAGGTAGATCCGAAGCTTGCCGCGTCCCATGGTTTGAGTGTTCCGATCTTTGCTGGTCGAGCGGGTGCCGTTCGGGGCGCGTCACTTGTCGAAGCGGTAGCCCATGCCCGGCACTGTGACGAGGTGCTGCGGGCGGGAGGGGTTCACTTCGAGTTTGCGCCGGAGCTGGGCCATGTAGACACGCAGATAGTTCGTTTGCGTGCCGCAGGAGGGGCCCCACACCTCCTGAAGGAGCTCCTTCTGCGTGGTCAGCCGGCCCTGATTGCGGATCAGTATTTCGAGGAGGTGCCATTCGGTCGGGGTGAGGCGCACGTCGCGGCCGCAGCGTTTGACCTTCTTGGCGAGCAGGTCGACGGTGAATTCGCCGGCGCTGACGATCGCCGTCTCGTCCGGGCCGGTGGACACAGCGGTGTCGTGGCGGCGGACGGCAGCGCGCAGCCGTGCCAGGAGCTCGTCCATGCCGAAGGGTTTGGTGATGTAGTCGTCGGCCCCGGCATCGAGCGCCTCGACCTTCTCGTCGGACGTACGCCGTGCGGACACGACCAGGATCGGCGCCCTCGACCAGCCCCGCAGACCCTTGATCACCTCGATGCCGTCCATGTCCGGCAGCCCCAGATCCAACAGGACCGCGTCCGGGGAACCAGAAGCGGCGAGGCGCAGAGCCGTGGCGCCGTCGGTCGCGGCCTGCGTTTCATAGTGGCGTGCCTTGAGGTTGATGACGAGAGCACGGACGAGCTGGGGCTCGTCCTCGACCACCAGCACCCGGGTCATCGGTGTGCCGCCTTTCTCCATGTGCTGCCGGATGGACGCGCGTGTGGCCGG
>NZ_JBSGZJ010000314.1:0-8646 GCF_053610925.1 Streptomyces sp. NPDC054847
GCCCCTTCGGGGACAGCGGTACCGCTAGGAGGCCTTGGCCTTCTCGGCCTCCGGCTTGGCGGCGACCGGAGCCGGCTTGGCGGCCTCGTAGAACTCCTCGCGGGGACTCTCCATCGCGCCGAGGGAGACGACCTCGCGCTTGAGGAACATCGCCAGCGTCCAGTCGGCGAACACGCGGATCTTGCGGTTCCAGGTCGGCATGGCCATGCCGTGGTAGCCACGGTGCATGTACCAGGCGAGCCGGCCCTTGAGCTTGATCTTCATCTTGCCCATGACGATCATCGCGACGCCCTTGTGCAGGCCGAGACCGGCGACCGCACCCTTGTTCGCGTGCTCGTAGTCCTTCTGCGGGAAGCCGCGCATCCCGGAGATGACGTTGTCGCCGAGGACCTTGGCCTGGCGCAGCGCGTGCTGGGCGTTCGGCGGGCACCAGGCGTTCTCGACACCGGCCTTGCGGGCGGCCATGTCCGGGACCTGGGCGTTGTCGCCGGCGGCCCAGATGTAGTCGGTGCCCTGGACCTGGAGCTTCTCGCTGCAGTCCACGTGGCCGCGGGGGCCGAGCGGCAGGCCGTAGCGGGCCAGCGCCGGGTTCGGCTTCACACCGGCGGTCCACACGATGGTGTTGGAGTCGACCTCGAGGCCGTTCTTCAGCACCACGTGGCCGTCGACGCACGAGTCCATGGAGGTGGAGAGGTAGATCTCGACCCCACGGCCCTCGAGGTGCTCCTTGCCGTACTTGCCCAGCTTCGGGCCGACCTCGGGAAGGATCTTGTCGGCGGCGTCGACGAGGATGAAACGCATGTCCTCGCGCTTGACGTTGCTGTAGTACTTCGCAGCGTCACGGGCCAGGTCCTCGACCTCGCCTATGGTCTCGGCGCCGGCGAAGCCGCCGCCGACGAAGACGAAGGTCAGCGCCTTGCGGCGGACGTCCTCGTCGGTCGTCGAGTCGGCCTTGTCCAGCTGCTCGAGCACGTGGTTGCGCAGGCCGATGGCCTCTTCGATGCCCTTCATGCCGATGCCCTGCTCGGCGAGGCCGGGGATCGGGAAGGTACGGGAGATCGCGCCGAGGGCGATCACCAGGTAGTCGAAGGGCAGCTCGTACGCCTCGCCGACGAGCGGCGAGACCGTCGCGACCTTGCGGTCCTGGTCGATGGTCGTGACCCGACCGGTGAGAACCTCTGCCTTGGGCAGCACGCGTCGCAGCGGGACGACGACATGCCGAGGCGAGATGCTGCCGGCGGCAGCTTCGGGGAGGAAGGGCTGGTACGTCATGTACGACCGCGGGTCGACGACCGTGACGGTCGCCTCGCCGTAGCGCATCTTCTTGAGAATGCGCCGAGCTGCGTACAGGCCTACGTACCCACCGCCTACAACGAGGATCCTGGGACGCTCCGTGGTGCTCATGCCATCGAGTATCCACCCCCCTCGGAGGGGACGCTCGTGAGCCCCTTCACAAGGTGTTGGCTCCACTCTGCTACACTCCGCCGCCCACGTGACCCAGGTCATGGTTCCCAGGGGGAACCACAGGGTGCCGGGGGACGTTGATCACCCCTCTGAGCTGGCCCCTAGGGCTGCGGGGCCGCTGGACCGCCGCTCCTTTGGCTCTGGGGGCGCGGTCGGCCGCCCGCCTTCGAATGTGCCCGTCCGGGCCCAACAGGCGGGCACAAAGGGCCTTGAGGAGCCTCTACGGGCGTGTCAGGACGCTTTTCCTTGTGAAGAACTTCACGAACTTTCTCGCGAGCACCCCTCCAGGCCGGTCCGGCAGGCCCTTCCGGGGGCGGCCGGAGCGTCGTCGGGCGGGCGCCCACGCTCGGTGCCAGGCTGAGGCGCAGACCCCGGGAGAGACCGGGGAAGTCCCGGAGAAAGGGAATGGCGTGATCACCACTGACTTCGTGCCCGGCTCCCCCTGCTGGCTCGACCTCGGCGCCCCCGACATCGACGCGGCGGCCGCCTTCTACGGCGCCGTGTTCGGCTGGCAGGCCCAGGCGTTCGACCAGGAGGCGAGCAGCTACAAGTCGTTCCGGCTCGACGGCAAGGTGGTGGGAGCGGTCGGGCAGCTCACCGAGGAAGGCGCCCGCCCGGCCTGGACGGTCTACTTCCACACTCCCGACATCGACTCCACCGTCAAGGCGGTCGAGCAGGCCGGCGGCTCGGTGCGCACCCCGCCCTCCGAGGTGTCGGACGAAGGACGGTTCGCCCAGCTCACCGACCCGCAGGGGGCCCAGTTCGCGGTCTGGCAGCCCGGCTCGTACCCGGGGATCCAACTGGCCGACGCCCCCGGCAGCCTCGGCTGGGTGGAGCTCTACACCACCGACTCGACCGCCGCGCAGACCTTCTACGGCACCGTCTTCGGCTGGTCCGGCCAGGACATGGAGCTCCCCGGCGACGGCGGCACGTACACGATGGTCACGCCGAGGGACCAGCCGGCCGAGCGGATGTTCGGCGGCATCATGCCCGTCCCCCAGATGTTCTCCTCGGGCGAGAACCGGCCCTACTGGCACCCCGTCTTCGGCACCGCGGACTGCGACGCCACGGTCGCCCTCGTGCGGGAGAAGGGCGGCTCGGTCTCGATGGGCCCCGAGGACGCGGAGGGCGTGGGCCGGCTCGCGGTGTGCAACGACCCGGCCGGGGCGGAGTTCGTCGTGCTCACCCCGTCCCCGACTCCGACCTTCTGACGCGGACTCAGCCGGTGGTCCGGGCGGCGACGCTGTACGCGATGCCGTCGAGGATCGCGCACGAGTGCGCTTCCATCCACGGTGCGCCGTGTACACGATGATGCGTACACTGACTTCATGACTGAGAACACAGTGACCGTACGGGAAGCTCGCGCGCACCTCGCCGATCACATCAACCGGGCCGAGGGAGGCGTCCCGACCGTCATCACACGCAACGGCGCACCGGTGGCAGCCGTGGTCCCGATCGCGGACTTCGAGGCGTTGGAGGAAGCGGCCGATGTGATGCTGGCGCGCGAGGCCGAAGCAGTACTGGCCGAGGGAGGCAGCACCGTAACCATGGCGGAACTGCTGGCGGACCTGTTCACCGAGCAGGACGGCGAGGCGGCGTGAAGTACGCCTTCCGGTTCACCACGGCGGCACAGCGTCAGCTTCGGGCGATCAGCCGCCCCGATGCCATGCGCATCCTGACCGCGTTGACCGCACTCGGTGACGACCCGTACCGCCAGGACGCCGACGTCAAGAAGCTCACCGGCCCGTCGGGCCTCTACCGGCTCAGGGTCGGTAGCTACCGGATCGCCTACCAGATCAACGATGGCGAACTCGTCGTCCTCGTGGTCAAGGTGGGCGACCGGCGGGACGTCTATCGCAACCTGTGACGCCCCGCCCGGCGGCACCGCCTCAGCGCACCTCGGCGGCGCAGCTGTGAGCGATGCCGTCGAGGATGTCGTGCTCGCTGACGACCACCTCGCGGGCCCCGGTCCGCCGCATGACCGTGAGCAGGACGAGCGCCCCGGCCGCGATCACGTCGACGCGGCCGGGGTGCATCACGCCGATTGCCGCACGCTCGTCGTGCGTCGAGTTCAGCAGCATGGTGGTGACCTCCTCGACCTGCTCGTAGGAGATCCGCGAGTGGTGGATGGCCTCGGAGTCGTACTCCTCGAGGCCGAGCGCGATGCCCGCGACCGTGGTCACGGAGCCGGCGAGCCCGACCAGGGTGTGCGCCTGCCGGATGGGCACGGTCTTCTCGACGTCGTCGATCGCCGCCTCGATGTCCGCGGTGATCGCGGCGATCTGTTCCGGCGTCGCCGGACTGCTCGGCGCGTGCCGTTCGGTCATCCGTACACAACCGATGTCGACGGACCGGGCGGCCCGGGCGTGCTCCTCGCCCACCACGAACTCGGTGGAGCCGCCGCCGATGTCGACGACCAGATAGGGACGGTCGACGTCGGAGCGGCCGTCGAGCGAGTTCGTGGCGCCGGTGAAGGAGAACTCGGCCTCCTGGTCACCGGTGATCACCTCCGGCTCCACGCCGAGGATGTCGAGCACGCCGGCGACGAACTCGTCGCGGTTCTCCGCGTCGCGCGACGCGGACGTGGCGACGAAGCGGACGCGGCGGGCGCCGTGCTCCTCGATGACGGCGGCGTACTCACGGCAGGCGTCGAACGTCCGCTTCAGCGCCTCCGGGGCGAGCCGGCCTGTGCGGTCGACGTCCTGGCCCAGCCGGACGATGGTCATCCGGCGGTCGAGGTCGACGAGCTTCCCGGTGGCCGGGTCGACGTCCGCGACCAGGAGCCGGATGGAATTGGTGCCGCAGTCGATTGCGGCGACGCGGGTCATGTCGGCGGTCTCCTCGGTGATCAGGCTTCGGGCGTCACGCAGGGCGACACGCACGGGCCCTTGGCCCACCACTCCGGCAGCATCGCGATCGCCTCGTCGCCCAGCGGGTTGACGCCGGGGCCGGCCGCCAGCGAGTGGCCGACCAGCACGTGCAGGCACTTCACCCGGTCCGGCATGCCGCCGGCACTGGGGAAGCCCTCCAGCACCTCGATGGCGTCACGGCGCCGGATGTAGTCCTCATGGGCCGCCCGGTAGGCGGCGGCGAGTTCGGGATCGGTCGCCAGGCGCTCGGTCATCTCCTTCATGACGCCGTTCGCCTCGAGCGTGCCGATCGCGGAAGCCGCCCGCGGGCACGTCAGGTAGTACAGCGTCGGGAAGGGGGTGCCGTCGGGGAGCCGCGGGGCGGTCTCGACGACGTCGGGCTGCCCGCAGGGGCAGCGGTGCGCGATCGCGCGCAGACCGCGCGGGGGCCGGCCGAGCTGCTCCTTGAACGCGGCGATGTCCGCGTCGGTGGGCTCGGTGGGTTCGGTGGTGGGAGGAGGTGTTTCCATGCCTGCCTTGTTCGCTGACTTAACCGTGCTGCGGGCCGTCGGCGCTGTCCACGCCGTTCCATACGTTCGAGTACCAGGGCCGGTCGGCCGCACCGCCCTCTTCCTGCTGCTGCTCGGCGGCCTCGGGATCGATCATGGTGTATCCGGTCTCCCCGGGCAGGACGTAGTGCAGGTGCTCGCGCGCCAGGCGCCGGATGTACATGTCGTCCTCGAGACGCGCCTTCTCGTCCTTGAGCTGCTCGACGCTCTTACGGGCCTCGTCCATCAGCCGTTCCTGCTCGGCGATCTCGGCCCGCTGCGAGACGTACTGGCGCATCGGGTAGGCGAGTGCGACGACGAGCGAGCAGACGACGAGGGCGAGGAAGGCCGCGCGTCCGGTGAGGCGGGAGCGGCGGGCCTGGCGGCGGTTCTGGGACCGGTAGACACGGGCGGCGGTCTGCTCGCCGAGCAGCCGCAGCCTGGTCGCGGTGGAGAACCGGTCCGCGTCCGGCGTGCGTGCCATTCCTCTCGCCTCCCCTTCACACGCGTACGTCCCCGGACACGGTACGGGACCGCGGCCGGGGACGTACGGACGACAGGGCGTCAGGCGGTGATCGTCGGGACGATCAGCCCTCGTACCTGCTGCGCCTACTGGTCCGCGAAGCGGAACCGCGGGAACGCGCTGCGGCCCGCGTACACCGCCGCGTCGTCGAGGATCTCCTCGATGCGCAGCAGCTGGTTGTACTTGGCGACGCGCTCGGAGCGGGCCGGGGCGCCGGTCTTGATCTGGCCGCAGTTGGTGGCGACGGCCAGGTCGGCGATGGTGACGTCCTCGGTCTCGCCGGAGCGGTGGGACATCATGCACTTGAAGCCGTTGCGCTGGGCGAGCTCGACGGCGTCGAGGGTCTCGGTCAGCGAACCGATCTGGTTGACCTTCACGAGCAGGGCGTTCGCGGCGTTCTCCTCGATGCCGCGGGCCAGGCGCTCCGGGTTGGTGACGAAGAGGTCGTCGCCGACGAGCTGCACCTTGGCGCCGAGCTTCTCGGTGATGGTCTGCCAGCCGGCCCAGTCGTCCTCGAACAGCGGGTCCTCGATGGAGACCAGCGGGTAGGAGTCGACGAGCTCCGCGTAGTACTCGGTCATCTCGGCGGCCGAGCGGGACTTGCCCTCGAACTCGTACGAGCCGTCCTTGTAGAACTCGGACGCGGCGACGTCGAGCGCGAGCGCGATGTCCTTGCCCGGGGCGTAACCGGCCTCCTTGATGGCCTCGAGGATGAGGTCCAGGGCGGCGCGGTTGGAGTCGAGGTTCGGCGCGAAGCCGCCCTCGTCGCCGAGACCGGTGGACAGGCCCTTCTGCTTCAGGACCTTCTTGAGGGTGTGGTAGACCTCGGTGCCCCAGCGAAGGGCCTCGGAGAAGGACTCGGCGCCGATCGGCGCGATCATGAACTCCTGGATGTCCACGTTGGAGTCGGCGTGCGAGCCGCCGTTCAGGATGTTCATCATCGGAACGGGCAGCAGGTGCGCGTTCGGGCCGCCCAGGTAGCGGAAGAGCGGCAGGTCCGAGGCCTCGGAGGCGGCGTGCGCCACGGCGAGGGAAACGCCGAGGATGGCGTTGGCGCCGAGGGAGGACTTGTCCGGGGTGGCGTCCAGGTCGAACATCGCCTGGTCGATCAGCCGCTGCTCGGTGGCGTCGTAACCGACGAGCTCCGGGCCGATCTGCTCGATGACGGCGAGGACGGCCTTCTCGACACCCTTGCCCTGGTAGCGGTTCTGGTCACCGTCGCGAAGCTCGAGAGCCTCGAACGCACCGGTGGAGGCGCCGGACGGAACTGCAGCACGACCCGTGCTGCCGTCGTCGAGGCCAACCTCGACCTCGACCGTGGGGTTACCTCGGGAGTCCAGGATTTCCCGGGCTACGACGACGTCGATGGACGGCACGAGCATCTCCTTCTGGGATGTGACGCGAGAAAAAGTGCAGAGGTCTGCTTGGCCTTGCGGCAAGAGCCTAACCGCCTCGGGGGCAAAGGCCGGCCGATGCCCGCCCCCTGGGACGAAAAAGGGCATCAAGACCCTTGGGACGGGGCAAACAGGGCGGTATCTACCTGTGGGTAACCGGCATTCGGGCCTTGGCCCTCGACGGACCGAACCCCGGCCCGGCGCTTTCGGGGGAAGGTGCGCCGGACCGGGGTGCTCGGATCCCGTTCGGAAGACGGGTGGCCTCCCACGACCGCCGGACCGTGGGAGGTAGGGGTGGGTCAGCTCAGGTGGAACTGCTGACCCGGGTGGATCACATCGGCGTCCTCGACGATGTCCTTGTTCAGCTCGAAGAGCTTCTCCCAGCCGCCCTTGACCTTCTCTGCCTCGGCGATGGTGCTCAGGGTGTCGCCGGCCTTGACCTTGTACTCGCCGTCGCCCTTCTTGAAGGACTTGGCCTCGCCAGCGGCGGGCTTCTCGGCGTTCTTCGCCGGGGCCTCGGCGCGCTCGGAGCGCGTGGTGGGGGCCTCGGCGCGCTCCTGGGCCGGCTCGGTGGGCTCGGCCTCGGCGGAGCCGGCGTCGTTGGCAGCGTCGGACAGGCCGACGCCACAGCTCGGCCAGGCGCCCTTGCCCTGGCCGGCCAGGACCTTCTCGGCTATCTCGATCTGCTGGGACTTGGAGGCCTGGTCGGCGGTCGCGGCGTACGCGGTGCCGCCGTACGCGGCCCAGGTCGAGGTGGAGAACTGCAGGCCGCCGTAGTAGCCGTTGCCGGTGTTGATGGACCAGTCGCCGCCGGACTCGCACTGGGCGACGGCGTCCCACTCGGCCGTGGTGGCGGCGGAGGCGGTGCCCGCACCGAGCAGCGGCGCGGCGACGGCCGCACCGGTGATGCCGACGAAGGCGGCGATACGGGTCGCCCTGGAAGCGCGGCGGTGCTTGGCGTTGCCGGAAGAACGCAGCATGGAGCTATCTCCTCACCGACGCCTGCGAGGTGAGCTGTCGGGTTCGGGCCTGTGAGTTGCCCGGCCGCACGTCACTGACGCGCGGTCTTCACCCCCAGCCGGTTCCGTTCCGCCGGTCTCCACGGTCCGGCCGACCTCGACGTACGGTCGGCCTCTCGCGTTCTCGGCTCACGGGCCCGGCACTTACCTGGGTCCCCCGCTCCTGCCTTCGGCGCTCTGAGCGACGACTGTTCCCCCCGACCGACGGCAGGATTCGGCGTATCGGTCGACGGTGCCCGCGATGGCGAACGGTTCAGACGGTAGACACACGACTCCCCGATGTTCAAAGTCGAACATCGGGGAGAAATCGCCCGAACCGGCCACCTATGAGTGTCCGTTTTCGCAGGTGAGGGGCGGAGTGGGCGAATTCGCAGGGGGATTTGCCGCAGTTGCAGCAAAGAGACCCTTGTCTCACTCGCACACAACGGACATAAGCCCGCGAAACGCTACGCGAACTAGCCCCGGTTCAGGCCGAGATCGAGGCTCTGACCGGGCAGGATGAGGTCCGGGTCGGCCCCGACGGTCCCCTCGTTCGCCTCGTAGAGCGCCGGCCAACCGCCGGGCACGTCCTTCTCGGCGGCGATGTCGCACAGGTTGTCGCCGGGCTGAACGGTGTAGGTGCCGGGGCGGGTTGCCTCGTCGACACCATTACGACCTGAACTGTCACCACGTGAGGCATGGCGGCCACTTTCGCGACCTTCTTCCGTATTGCCCGTTTCCGCCTCGTCGTCGGCGGGGGCGCCGCGGTGCTTGCCGGCGCCGCTCGTCGCCTCGTCGGAGGGAGCGGCGTCCGTAACGCCGTCGGACGCGTCGGGAGCGTCCGGAGCCGTGGTGGTCCCGTCCGTGGAG
>NZ_JBSGZJ010000315.1:0-8596 GCF_053610925.1 Streptomyces sp. NPDC054847
ATCAAGAACTGGTGGTGGACCGCACTCCGGCGGCCCACTGCTTCCTGATCGCGCGCAGCACCGATCGCGAAGGCCGCCCGAGGGGCGGCCTTCACTGTTTTCCCGACAGCGGCCGTTCCTCCCCTCCTGGAAGGAACACCCCGCATGCTCATCGGACGACTGCTCGACGACGACTGCCCCCCGTTCGCCCTGCTGCACCGCCGTACGCCGGGCCGCGACCACGGCACCGTCGAGGTGCTGATCGGCGACGTCCACGAAGCCGCCCGTCTGGCCGACATCCCGGTGGGCGGGCAGCCCTCCCTGGCGCTCGTGCCCTTCCGCCAGATCGCGGAACGCGGCTTCGACGTGACCGACGACGGCACGCCCCTCGCGGTCCTGGTCGCCCGCGAGAGCCATGAACTCGCCCTCGGGCAGGTCCTGGAGGAGCTGCCCCGGCACGAGGTGCGCGTCGAGGGGGGCACGTTCGACGTCGGCGACAAGGAGTACGCGGACATCGTGCGGCGGGTCGTCGAGGAAGAGATCGGGCAGGGCGAAGGCGCCAACTTCGTGATCCGGCGCACCTTCACCGGTCGGATCGACGGCTTCGGCCGGGCCGACGCGCTCGCCCTGTTCCGGCGCCTGCTGACCGGCGAACGCGGCGCGTACTGGACCTTCGTGGTCCACACCGGCGACCGCACGCTGGTCGGGGCGAGCCCCGAGGTGCATGTGCGGATGACCGGCGGCACGGTCGTGATGAACCCGATCAGCGGGACCTTCCGGTATCCGCCCGGGGGGCCGACCGCCGAGGCGCTGCTCACCTTCCTGGACGACCGCAAGGAGCGCGAGGAGCTCTCCATGGTGGTCGACGAGGAGCTGAAGATGATGTGCACGGTCGGCGACATGGGCGGGGTGGTGGTGGGGCCCCGGCTGAAGGAGATGGCTCATCTCGCGCACACCGAGTACGAGTTGCGGGGACGCTCGTCCCTCGACGTGCGCGAGGTGCTGAAGGAGACGATGTTCGCCGCCACGGTCACGGGCTCGCCGCTGCAGAACGCCTGCCGGGTCATCTCCCGCCACGAGGTGGGCGGCCGCGGCTACTACGCGGGCGCGCTGGCATTGATCGGCGAGGACGCCTCCGGCGCCCAGACGCTCGACTCGCCCATCCTGATCCGTACCGCCGACATCGACGCCACGGGCACCTTGCGGGTGCCGGTCGGGGCGACGCTCGTGCGGCACTCCGACCCGGCCGGCGAGGTCGCGGAGACACACGCAAAGGCGGCGGGGGTGCTCGCCGCGCTGGGAGTGCGGCCGGGGCGGTCCGGGGCCGGGGGCCCGGCGCCGCGGCTGGCGGACGATCCGCGCGTGCGGGCGGCGCTGGACTCCCGTCGGGCCGACCTGGCCCCGTTCTGGCTCCGGATGCAGGAGCAGTCCGCGAGACTCTCCGGGCACGCCCTCGTCGTCGACGGGGAGGACACCTTCACCTCCATGCTGGCGCATCTGCTGCGCTCGACCGGACTGGCGGTGACCGTGGTGCGCTACGACGCGCCCGGCCTGCGGGAGCGTGCCCTCACCCACCCGGGACCCGTGGTGCTGGGGCCGGGCCCCGGCGATCCGGCCGACGCGTCCGATCCGAAGATGCGCTTCCTGCGGGCCCTCGCCGCCGACCTGCTGAAGGGGCACCGCCACGGTCTGCTGGGCGTCTGCCTCGGCCACGAGGTGCTGGCCGCGGAGCTGGGGCTTGAGATCGTCCGCAAGGACGAGCCGTACCAGGGGGCGCAGGAGCGGATCGACTTCTTCGGCCGCCGGGAGACGGTCGGCTTCTACAACAGCTTCACCGCGCGCTGCGACGAGGTCACCGCGGCCGAACTCGCCATGCACCGGATCGAGCTGAGCCGGGACGAGGCGACGGGAGACGTGCACGCGCTGCGCGGCGGCGGCTTCGCGTCCGTGCAGTTCCATCCGGAGTCGGTGCTGACCATGAACGGCGCGGAAATGACGGCGTCACTGCTGGCGGGCGTGCTGGTCGGCTGAGGGACACGGCGCTCAGGGGGCGGGCGCGGCGGGGACGAGCACGTTCTCGCTGCGCCGGCCCTCGAGGTGGTCCCTGATGTTCGACGCGGTGGTGTCCACGATCTGGGCGACCGCGTCCGCGGTGTAGTACGCCTGGTGGGAGGTGACCAGGACGTTGGGGAACGTCATCAGCCGGGCGAGGGTGTCGTCGTCGACCGCCTCCATGGACCGGTCGAGGAAGAACAGCCCGGCCTCCGCCTCGTACACGTCGAGGCCCACTCCCGAGAAGCGGCCCTTGCGCAGTTCGCCGACGAGGGCTTCGCTGTCGATCAGGCCGCCGCGGCTGGAGTTCACCAGGATCGCGTCGTCCTTCATCGCGCGCAGTTCCTGGGCGCCGATCAGATGCCGGGTGGCGGGCAGCAGCGGTACGTGGAGGGTGACCAGGTCCGCGGCGGCGAGCAGTTCGTCCTTGTCCACGTACTCCATGCCGAGGCCGACGCAGACGGGGTTGGGCGCGACGTCGAGGCCGAGCAGCCGCATGCCGAAGCCGTGGGCGATCCGGGTGAACGCCTCTCCGATCTTGCCGGTGCCGATCACGCCGGCGGTGCGGCCGCACATGTCCCGGCCCATCAGGCCGTCGAGGCGGAAGTCGAAGTCGCGGGTGCGGTTGGCGGCGCGGACGATACGCCGGTTGACCGCCATGGCCAGTGTCCAGGCGAACTCGGCCACGGAGTACGGCGAGTAGTACGACACCCTGGCGACGGTGAGCCCGAGCTGCCCCGCCACATCGAGGTCGATGTTGTTGAAGCCGGTGGAACGCTGGGCGATCATCCTCGTGCCGCCGTCGGCGAGGGTCCGCAGCACCCCTGCGTCCAGCTGGGCGTTGACGCTGGTGGAGATGACCTCGTGACCGGCGGCGATGGCGGCGGTGTCCGCGTCGAGGAACAGGTCCAGGCACCGGACGCCCTCGTGGAGATCGGCGAAGGCCTTCTCGATGAGCGGCTTCTCGTCGGCCTGGACACCATAGGCGAGGATTTCCACGTTCTCTCCCGGTTCACGAGCTATGGGCCGGATACCCGCGAATATCCGTATTCGCGAATATACGGCCCACCGCCACGTCAGCCGAAGAAGACGCCGACCTCCTCGTAGAGCTTCGGGTCGACCGTCTTGAGCTTGGCGGTCGCCTCGGCGATCGGCACCCGCACGATGTCGGTGCCCTGGAGTGCGACCATTTTGCCGAAGTCCCCGTCTCGCACGGCGTCGACGGCGTGCAGTCCGAAGCGGGTGGCGAGCCAGCGGTCGAAGGCGCTCGGGGTGCCGCCGCGCTGGACGTGCCCGAGGACCGTGGTGCGGGCCTCCTTGCCCGTACGGCTCTCGATCTCCTTGGCCAGCCACTCGCCGACGCCGGAGAGGCGGACATGGCCGAACGAGTCGAGCGTGCCGTCCTTGAGGACCGCCTCGCCGTCCTTGGGCATCGCGCCCTCGGCGATCACCACGATCGGCGCGTAACTGGCCTTGAAGCGGGAGGTGACCCAGGCGCAGACCTGGTCGACGTCGAAACGCTGCTCGGGGATGAGGATGACGTTGGCGCCGCCCGCCAGACCGGAGTGGAGGGCGATCCAGCCCGCGTGACGCCCCATCACCTCGACGACGAGCACACGCATATGGGATTCGGCGGTGGTGTGCAGCCGGTCGATCGCCTCGGTGGCGATGCCGACCGCCGTGTCGAAGCCGAAGGTGTAGTCGGTGGCGGACAGGTCGTTGTCGATGGTCTTGGGTACGCCGACACAGCTGATGCCGTACTCGTCGCAGAGCCGCGCCGCGACGCCGAGGGTGTCCTCGCCGCCGATGGCGACGAGGGCGTCCACCTCCTGCTTGGCGAGGTTCTCCTTGATCCGGCGGATGCCGTTCGCTTCCTTCAGCGGATTGGTACGGGAAGAGCCGAGGATCGTGCCGCCGCGGGGGAGGATGCCGCGGACGGCCGGGATGTCGAGCGGAACGGTGTCGCCCTCCAGCGGTCCGCGCCAGCCGTCGCGGTAGCCGACGAACTCGTAGCCGTACTCCTGCACACCCTTGCGGACGAGGCCGCGGATGACCGCGTTGAGGCCGGGGCAGTCGCCGCCCCCGGTCAGTACTCCGACGCGCATGGAAACTTCCCTTCGCCAGATGAGCCCTGTGACCGTCACGCTAATGGTGACGCAGGTCACTCAGGGATGGGGCGAATGGTCGATTCCTTTGCGTGGCGCGGTCGTTGACCGTCCGCCATTCACTCGTACGGGTACAACTCGAACCGGCCGGCCGTGCGGTCAGACGTCGTCCAGGCCGCGCTCGATCGCGTACCGCACCAGTTCGACTCGGTTGTGCAACTGAAGCTTGCCCAGCGTGTTCTGCACATGGTTCTGGACGGTGCGGTGGGAGATGACCAGCCGCTCCGCGATCTGCTTGTACGACAACCCCTTGGCGACCAGCCGCAGTACCTCGGTCTCCCGGTCCGTCAGCTGCGGGGCCTTCGGCTCGTCCGCGCCGGCCGGCGGACCGGGCTCCGAGGCGAGCCGGCGGTACTCGCCGAGCACCAGGCCCGCGAGACCCGGTGTGAAGACGGGATCGCCCACGGCGGTGCGGCGCACCGCGTCCGTCAGCTCCTCCGTGCTCGCCGACTTCAGCAGATAGCCGGTGGCACCGGACTTCACCGCCTCCAGGACGTCCGCGTGCTCGCCGCTGGCCGACAGCACCAGGACACGCAGGCCGGGCAGCGCCCCGACCAGCTCCTTGCACACCTGCACGCCCGGCATCTCGGGCAGATTGAGGTCGAGCACGAGAACGTCGGGCGCGGCGGCCTTCGCCCGGCGCACGGCCTGCGCACCGTCGCCCGCCGTGGCGACCACGTCGAACCCGGCCTCGGTGAGGTCGCGCGCCACCGCGTCCCGCCACATCGGGTGGTCGTCGACCACCATCACCTTGAGCGTCCGCTGATCCGTCATTTCGCTGCCTTCCCCCGTGGGATCCTGAGCTCTACTTCCGTGCCCTGGCCGGGGACCGACAGCAGCTCGGCCGTACCGCCGAGGTCCCGCAGCCGCCCGCGGATGGACTGGGCGACTCCGAGCCGGCCCTCCCCCTCCGCCTGCGCCAGCCGGCCCTCCGCGATGCCCGGGCCGTCGTCCCTGACCGTCACGATCACCTCGTCGGGCCAGTCCTCGACCAGGATCCATGCCTGGGCGTCCGGGCCCGCGTGCCTGTTCACATTGTCCAGTGCGGCCCCTACCGCCGCCGCCAGCTCACGGGCCGCCGGAGCGTCCATGAGGACGGGGGCGCCCGGCTCCGACAGCGTCACCTTCGCACCGGCGTGCGGGGCGAGCAGCGTCCGCAGGTCGCACGGCCGCGCGGGCCCGTCGTCGTCCGGTACCTCCACGATCCGTACGACCGCGCCCTCGGACTCGTCCTCCGACACCCGGGACGCCGGGACCAGACCCCCGGCGACCAGGCTGCGCAGCGCGACCTCCTGCTCGCCCGCCATCCTGCCCAGCTCCGCCGCCTCGCCGCCCAGCGCCGTGCCCCGCCGCTGCACCATCGCCAGCACCTGGAGAACGCTGTCGTGGATGTCACGCGCCAGCCGCTCCCGCTCACGGGTCGCCGCCTCGATCTCCAGCGCCCGGGCGAGGGTGCGCTCGGAGGCGCGGGCCACCTCGACGACGTAGCCGATCGCTATGGAGGCCACCCACACCAGCAGGACGTTGTGGAAGGTGTCCCGGCTGGGCTCGCCCCGCTCGACGATGTTGGCGACGGCGACGAACGACGAGGCGAAACCGGCCCAGCGCCAGCCGCCCTTGATGGCGAAGGCGAGGACGGAGCCCGCCGTCCAGATCGACGGCAGGGTGGGGCCGTCATGCGTCTGGGCGTGCACGTCGGCGAGCGGGGTGAGGAGTATGCCGGTCAGGGCGATGGTCAGGTCCGCGGCCAGGAAGCCCCTGGTGCAGCGCGCCGCGTTCGCGACCTTGGGGAGGGTGGCCAGGGTCCAGACGGCCAGCACCGCGAGGAAACCGGCCGCCACCAGCGGGCGCTCGAAGTTCTGCCGGGTGAAGACGAAGAGCAGCACCGCGTAGACCATGGTCAGCACGCGGTAGGCGGTCAGGGCACGCCACAGCGGCAGCTCGACCGACATCCGCACGACACGCTCGCGCTTGGCCATCTCCCCCACCCCCGTAGCCGTGCCGCGCCGCTCAGGCGGCGGGCCGCTGCGCCTTCTTGGCCTTCTCGGCCTTCTCCGCCTCGGCCCGGGCCGCCTTCTCCGCCTTCTCCGCGTCGGCGATCTGGCGCTTCGCGGCCGTCGCGTAGATGTCGACGTACTCCTGGCCGGACAGCTTCATGATCTCGTACATGACCTCGTCGGTCACCGAACGCAGGATGAAGCGGTCGCCCTCCATGCCGTGGTAGCGGCTGAAGTCCAGCGGCTTCCCGATCCGGATACCCGGGCGCATCAGCTTCGGGACCACCTTGCCGGGCGGCTGGATCTTCTCGGTGTCGATCATCGCGACGGGGATCACCGGCGCGCCGGTGGCCAGCGCCACACGGGCGAGGCCGCCCGGCTTGCCGCGGTAGAGACGGCCGTCCGGGGAGCGGGTGCCCTCCGGGTAGATGCCGAACAGGCCGCCGGACTCGATCACGTCGATGCCGGCCTTGATCGCGGCCTCGCCCGCTCCGCGGGCACCCGAACGGTCCACCGGCAGCTGGCCGACGCCCTTGAAGAAGGCGGCCGTCAGCCTGCCCTTCACGCCCGGCGAGGTGAAGTACTCCGCCTTGGCGATGAAGGTGACCTTGCGGTCGAGCACCGCGGGGAGGAAGAACGAGTCGGAGAACGACAGATGGTTGCTGGCGAGGATCGCGGGGCCCTCGGCCGGAACGTTCTCCAGACCCTCCACCCAGGGCCTGAACGCAAGCTTCAGCGAACCCCCGATGGAGAACTTCATGGCGCCGTAGATCAACTCGAATGCCTCCTGTTGCTTTCGAACAGACCTTAACCCGAGGGTCGGCCCCCGTCCGCCGCGCCGGGTCCGCCGCCGCCGTGCTCCGGTGCCGGAACGGCCCTGGTCGGTGTCGGTCCGGTCGCGTACCGTGAAGTACACCCTCGACCCTTCCGTACGCCCGCGTACCTCACGAACAGGAGACCCCGGTGCCGGTCCTTCCTGGAGCCGAGCCCTGCCGCCACGACGGCGGCGAGATCGGCGTCCTTCTCTGTCACGGATTCACCGGCTCCCCGCAGTCGCTGCGGCCCTGGGCCGAGTATCTGGCGGAGCGGGGCCTCACGGTGTCCCTGCCGCTGCTGCCGGGTCACGGCACACGCTGGCAGGACATGCAGGTCACCGGCTGGCAGGACTGGTATGCGGAGGTGGACAGGGAACTGCGCTCGCTGCTCGAGCGCTGTCGGCACGTGTTCGTCTTCGGCCTCTCCATGGGCGGTGCCCTGACGCTGCGGCTCGCCGCCAAGCACGGCGACGCGGTCCGGGGCGTCGTCGTCGTCAACCCGGCGAACAAGGTCCACGGCGCGATGGCGTCGCTGCTGCCCGTGGTGCGTCATCTGGTGCCGTCCACGAAGGGCCTGACCAGCGACATCGCCAAGCAGGGCGTGGAGGAGCTGGGCTACGACCGGGTGCCGCTGCACGCCGCGCATTCGGTGCGGCAGTTCTTCCGTATCGTCGACGGGGAGCTTCCGCAGGTCACCCAGCCGATGCTGCTGCTGCACAGCCCCGAGGACCATGTGGTGCCGGCCGCCGACTCGGCCCGGATCCTCAGCCGTGTCTCCTCCACGGACGTCACGGAGATCCTGCTGGAACAGAGCTACCACGTCGCGACGTTGGACCACGATGCGGAGCGGATCTTCGAGGAGAGTTACGCGTTCATCGGCCGGCTCGCTCCGAGCGCGGGGACCACGGGGTCTCCCGCGCCGGAAGCCTTGGGAGGGAGCACAACCGGTGGCTGACCAGCACGACGCGGACCGTGAGCCGCAGCCGATCGACGAGGACGCGGCCTGGGCGGCCATCGTCGCCGGATACGGCGAGGAGCCCGCCGACCCGCCGGGCGCGAAGCCGTTCAAGTCGGTGGAGGACCTGGCGCTCCTGGAGAGCGACATGAACGACACGCCTGATCCCGGGCCCGAGCCCGCGGGCCGGGCCGACGACGACAAGCCGGCGCTGGGCAGCTCGGTCACCTTCGCACCGGGCGTCGGCGGACCGCGCGACTACCAGGTCGCGGAGCCGTCCGACGGCGACTTCGACGACAGCGACGAGGGCCACTTCGTCCCGCCCGAGCCCCCGCCGCTGCCGGAGGCAGACGCGACGTCGAAGTTCGCGTGGCTGGCGGTGATCGGCGGACCGGTGCTGATGCTGATCGCGGTGGTCCTGCGATGGGACATGACGTGGTGGCTGACGACGCTGTGCGTCGGCGGCTTCCTGGGCGGCTTCGCGACGCTGGTCGCGCGGATGTCGCACGACGACGACGAGAACGACGATCCGGGGCGGGGCGCGGTGGTCTGACGACACCGCGCGGCCGCTGCGCGGGGCGTTTTACCCCACCCCGCCCCTTCCCCGAAACCGGGCTCCGCCCGGACCCGTAC
>NZ_JBSGZJ010000316.1:0-8573 GCF_053610925.1 Streptomyces sp. NPDC054847
GCGTGGAAGGTCAGGTAGATCGCGTTGAGCAGCTGATCCGTCGCCAGGTCGCCGTGATTGCGGCGTTCCAGAAAGCGCTCGACGAGATCCATGGCCGTCTCGCTGATCTCGTCGCCGAGGCGGGCCCGTACGATCCGGGTGAGCTGTTCACGGTCGGGCGGCCTGATGTCGACGACGATGCAGCGGCGCAGGAAGGCGGGCGGGAACTCCCGTTCACCGTTGCTGGTGAGCACGATGACGGGAAAGGACCGGCAGCGCACCTGCCCGTCGCTCACCGGGACCGACGGACCCCCGTCCGCCGTGCTCACATGGACGGTCGGCCGGCTCCGGGCCGCTCTCACGAGCTCCGGAATCTGGTAGTCGCCCGACTCGAACACAGTGAGCAGGTCGTTGGGCAGATCGATGTCCCCCTTGTCGATCTCGTCGACGAGCAGGGCGCGTGGGCGGGAGTAGGGCAGCAGGGCGGTACCGAGCGGGCCCAGGGTGATGTACCTGCCGATGTCGATGTCGGCGTCGCCCTTGTTCAGGCTCACGTCGTGCAACCGGCTGATCGCGTCGTACTTGTAGAGCCCCTCCTGGAGCGTGGTCCGGCTGGTGACCGGCCAGCGCAGCACGGGCCCGAGATTCAGCTCGTAGGAGATCGCGAGAGCGAGAGTCGACTTCCCGACTCCCGGCTTGCCTGTGACGAGCAGGGGGCGCCTCAGATAGAGGGCCGCGTTGACGAGGTCCAGCACGTCCGGGTCGGCACGGTAGAGCTTGGCCCGCTCGATGTCCGCCGGCCTCCAGCCCCCGACCACCGGCGGAACGACGGGTCCGTCGTCGAAGACACGCCAACTCGGCGGGGCCGGAAGGGTGTCGATTCCGTCGTGCGGCACCTCGGTGCCGCGGAAGACTCGCCAGTCGCTCACCAGCGCTGCTCTCCTTTACCGGGTCGTCGTGGTGTTCTCGGCTCCGCCGGGGGCTGCGCCGTGGCTCCGTCCGAGGGCCCGGCAAGGGCCGGCGCACCGGCGTCGGGCGCTGCGCGGGTGGGGTCGTCCCACAGCAGAGTGAGGGCCCGCCCGCAGTGATCCGGGTCCTGTCCCCTCGTACGCGCGTCGATGCGCAGCTTCTTCACCAGCCTCGGGAGGTCGGAGAGCGGCTGCCCCGACATCTGCTGTGCGACCGAGCGCTGGAAGCGGTCACCGGCGCACATCCCGCCGGGCCGCCCGCCGCCCGGCGGGGAGCCGGCGCCCCGGTGTCCCGCTCCGTCCCCGGAGTGTTCCGGGCACGAGGTCCGGGGCCAGATGGCGGCGGGGACACCCGCGTACAGTGCGGCCTCCAGCGCCAGCTTCGCCGTCCCGCTGTCGGGCTGGTAAGAGATCCCGAGGACCGACAGGGACTCGGTGCTCATGAGGGTCGCGAACATCTCGCCGATGTCGCTGTCGTCGTGGCAGTCGACCCAGTCGACGATCGCGACGTCCTCGTGCGCCCCGGACTGGAGGCGTCTCCACCGGCTCACCCAGTTCCCGTGGGTCACCGGCGCCCGGTCCGATGCGCGCAGCACGACGACGAACATGGTTCCCAGCGGTGCCCAGGCATTGCCGAGATCCCATTCGTCCACCATCGCCTTGGCCAGCAGCGGAGTCGGCAGGGCGAATTCGATCACCAGGTTCTCTGCGTACTCCCGCATCTGCGCCACCGTCTCCGGCAGCATCTTGCGCACGTGGTCCCGCGCCTGGCTGAACGTCAGTCCCTTGTCGAGACAGAGGACGGGCACGGAATCGCCGATCGTGTCGGTGCGCTTCCACATGCTGAGCAGGTAGCGACGCCGGTTGGACCCGAGCGGGGACAGCCTGACCTCGATGGACGAGTAGCGTGGTCCCCGCACCGGCTGCGAACCGACGGCCTCCTCGAGGGGTGTGTAGGGCTGCCCCAGCCGTGACGCGATGGCTGCGGGCAGGTCCCGGATCCGGTCCGGGTCCCCGGTCGTCTCCGCCGGGGCGATCCGTGCCTGGTCGCCGCGGGACCCACGGGCCTGCTCGGCCCTGATCAGTTCGACGAGACGCACCAGCGGATGGACCGCTCCCAGTTGGGCGGGCTGCGCATCGGCGCATTCGCGGACCAGCGCCGCGAAGTCCTCCAGAGGCTTGTCCGGTGCACGACCGAGTCTGCCGACCGCCTGCCAGTACAGCGCGTTGGGGTCCATGCCCAGCCCGGCGGCGGCGGCCACCAGTGCGCGGCGTTCCGCGTGCGACAGCAGCCGGCGGTGAGCGGACTCGTGCCGCAGCTCTGTGACCAGGTCCCACAAGTGGTCGTCCGGCCGGTCCGCGTGCTGGTTGTCGGCCCACACATCGGGGAAGCGGTCGCGGACGGCGGAGGCGGGCAGCGCGAGCCCGCCCAGGTCCCAGCCGTCCTTGCGTGTTGTCGTGACCAGCCCCACGACCCGCCCCAACGACGGGTCCAGCAAAGGCCCTCCGGACATACCCGGGGCCAGCTCCCCGCCCTTGACCTTCAGCATCTCGTGGCCGTCGTATGTGTGCGGCGATTCGAACTCGACCGTGGCGCCGCCCAGTTGAGGACTGCCGCGTTCGTACACGGCACTGAAGCCGGCGGCGTAGAGCCGGCTCCCGAGCGCGGGGACGGCATCCGACAAAGGCAGCCACGAGTGGCCCCGCGGCGGTTCCGGCAACGTGATCACGGCAAGGTCCGGGTAGCGCCAGAGGCGCTCACCCCGGTGCTCGGCCGGCTCCGCCCGCACCGTCCCGTCGTAGTCGCCGCCCGCCCACTGCACCCGGACACGGTCGGCGGTACGGACGGAGCCCGAGCCGGCGCCCGGTGGGCTCACGACATGGGCGCAGGTGAGCACACGTCCCGGCGCGGCCAGGAACCCTGTTCCGCCACGTATGCCGTCACCGCGCACGCGGACGACGAACTGCCCTACGAGGGTGAGGAACGATCCCAAGGCGTCCAAGTGCGTTCACTGCCCGGCCGTGGGTGCGTCCTTGTGCCATTCGAGACGCACACGGATGGTTGCCTTCGCTTCCGAGTCGACCAGCAGGCACACCATGCGTGAGCCCTTGAGCGCCATTTCGAAACCGAGCTCGACCTCGGCCACATCCGGTGCGGCCGCTTCGAGCGCGCGGTGGACTTCCGCGGCGACACCGCGGATCGCGCTGCTGACCGCGGAGAAGGACAATGCCTCGCGCAGCCCGACGTTGGTCGGCCCCTCGTCGAAGTCCTCTGCTGCCGTGTCGCCGTGAACCTGGTCCGCCCTGACCAGTACCGTGCCTCCGCCGGGCAGGTCCAGTTCGACGATCTCGGCATCCATCACTGATCTCCCCCTCGGCACAGCGGGCCACCGGAGCAGGTGGTCGTCCGCATGATTGTGGCGCATGGAGGTCGTCGGAGTGGGCCGGTTGGCCGGATACGGGAGGGCGGCGCCGGCCGCCCGGCGCCGCGACCGACGGCCAGTGGACGGGCGGACGGTTCCGGCCCGCGCGAGGACGGACGGGTTAGCCTCGCCGCATGTACGACCCGACCCAGCTGCGTACGTTCCTGGCCGTCGCGCAGACGCTGAACTTCACGCAGGCCGCCCGCCGGCTGGGGCTGCGCCAGTCGACGGTCAGCCAGCATGTGCGCCGGCTCGAGGACGCCACCGGCCGGCCGCTGTTCAACCGTGACACCCACAGCGTGGAGCTGACGGAGGACGGCGAGGCCATGCTCGGCTTCGCCCGCACCATCCTTCAGGCACAGGAGCGGGCCGCCGCCTGGTTCACGGGGACCCGGCTGCGCGGGCGGCTGCGGTTCGGCGCGTCGGAGGACTTCGTCCTGACCCGGCTGCCGGAGATCCTCGAGGCGTTCCGCCGCGATCATCCCGAGGTGGACCTCGAGCTCACCGTGGAGCTGTCGGGCACCCTGCACAAGCGGCTGGAGGCGGGCCGGCTGGACCTGGTGCTCGCCAAGCGCGGCCCCGGCGCCACGCACGGTGAGCTGGTCTGGCGCGACCGCATGGTGTGGATCTCGGCCGAGGGACTGCGGGTGGATCCGGAGCGCCCGCTGCCGCTGATCCTCTTCCCGCCGCCGGCCGTGACCCGGGCCCGCGCCCTGGAGGTGCTGGAGCAGTCCGGACGGTCCTGGCGCATCGCCTGTACGAGCGGCAGCCTCAGCGGACTGGTGGCCGCCGCCCGCGCCGGTCTGGGCGTGATGGCCCACACGCGGGGCCTGATCCCGCCGGGCCTGGTGACGGTGCCGGAACGGGCGGGGCTGCCCGAGCTGGGCACCGTCGACTTCGTGCTTCTCCAGGGCCGCCGCAGCGACGCGGCCAAGGAGGCCGCGCAGGCGCTGGCGGCCTCGCTGCTGGCAGCGGGCGACCGGCTGCACGGCCCCGCGCCCCGCTGACGGCGGCGCTCCCGGAAACGGTGGCCGCCCGGCGGCGCTCGCGGCAACGGCGACGGCCCCGCGACGGAACGCGGTGCGGCGCAAACTCGGCGGAAGCATTCCATCCGGTACGGACCGGGACCATCGCCCGTAGAGCGCCGGTGATCACGCGGTACAGATTCGGTGGAGATTGCGGGCCGGACTCCTTACCGACCAGTCAGTAATCGGCTCCCGTGCACCCCTCCGCTCCCCGCTCACCACCGCTGACCTGTGCCTACGTCTTTCGTCCACAGTTCACGAGGACCCTCCCGCCCGACGAAATCGTGGGGTACGGTCACGGCGCTGTGCGGAGCGCCACAAGGAGCAGCCATTGCGCGAGTTCACTGTCCCACCCCTGGCCGCGGCGCCTCAGGTCGGCGGACTTGCGGACGCGGTCTTCGACCATGCCCTCGACGACCCCGACCACGTCGCGCTCGGCCGCAAGGACAGTGAGGGCCACTGGCAGGACGTGACGTCGGCGCAGTTCCGTGACGAGGTGCTGGCACTGGCCAAAGGGCTGCTCGCGCACGGCGTCCGGTTCGGCGACCGGGTCGCCCTGATGTGCCGTACGCGCTACGAGTGGACGCTGTTCGACTTCGCGCTGTGGACCGTCGGGGCCCAGTCCGTGCCGCTGTACCCGACGTCGTCGGCCGAGCAGGTCTTCTGGATGCTGCACGACTCCGAGGTCTCCGCGTGCATGGTCGAGTACGAGGACCACGCCATGACGATCGGCTCGGTGATCGACCGGCTGCCGCTGCTGAAACGGCTGTGGCAGCTGGACGCGGGCGCGGTGGAGCAGCTGGTCGCGGCGGGCGCGCACATCGACGACGACGTGGTGCACCGGCACCGGCGGGCGGTGACGCCGGACTCGGTGGCCACGATCATCTACACGTCCGGCACCACGGGCCGCCCCAAAGGCTGCGTGATCACCCACTCCAACTTCATGTTCGAGGCGGACACGATGATCGGCCGGTGGGAGCCGGTCTTCCACTCCAAGCCGGGTGACGAGGCCTCCACCCTGCTGTTCCTGCCGCTGTCGCACGTCTTCGGCCGGATGGTCGAGGTGGCCGCGATCCGGGGACGGGTCAAACTGGGCCACCAGCCGGTGCTCCAGGCCACCGCGCTGCTGCCCGATCTGGCCGCGTTCCGGCCGTCGTTCATCCTGGCCGTCCCCTACATCTTCGAGAAGGTCTTCAACGCCGCCCGCCGCAAGGCGGAGAGCGCCGGCAAGGCGGGCGCCTTCGACAAGGCCGTCGAGGTGGCCGTGAGGTACGCGGAGGCTCTGGAGCACCGCGCCTTCGGTCTCGGCCCGGGCCCCTCCGCGGGTCTGCGTATGCAGCATCAGCTCTTCGAGAAGCTGGTGTACGGGAAGGTCCGCGACGCGATGGGCGGCCGGGTGCGCCACGCGATGTCCGGCGGGTCCGGCATGGACCGGCGGCTCGGTCTGTTCTTCGAGGGCGCCGGTGTCACCATCTTCGAGGGCTACGGACTCACCGAGTCGACGGCCGCGGCCACCGCGAACCCGCCCGAGCGCACCCGTTACGGCACCGTCGGCCTGCCCATCCCCGGCACGACCGTGCACATCGCCGAGGACGGCGAGGTCTGGCTGCACGGGGCGAACATCTTCCAGGGGTACCTGGGCGACCCGAAGGCCACCGACGCCGTGCTGCACGACGGCTGGCTCGCCACCGGCGACCTGGGCGCGCTCGACGAGGACGGCTATCTGACCATCACCGGGCGGAAGAAGGAGATCCTGGTGACCTCCGGCGGCAAGAGCGTCTCGCCCGCCGGGCTGGAGGAGCGGGTGCGGGCGCATCCCCTGGTCGCGCAGTGCATCGTCGTCGGCAACGACCGGCCCTACATCGCGGCGCTCGTCACCCTCGACCAGGAGTCGGTCGAGCACTGGCTGGCCATCCAGGGCAGGCCGCCGCTGCCGCCCGCGGAGATGGTGCGCGACCCGGACCTGGAGATGGAGATCCGCCGCGCGGTGGTCGCCGCGAACACTCTGGTCTCCAAGTCCGAGTCGATCCGTACGTTCCGGATACTGGCGCATCCCTTCAGCGAGGAGCACGGGCTGCTGACACCGTCGCTGAAGCTGAAGCGGAAGGCGATCGAGAACGCCTACTCCGCCGAGGTCGACGCCCTCTACGGCTGAAACGCGACTCAGACGAGCTGGTAGGCCCGCATCCGGGTCAGCAGCATGTGGCAGTTCTGGAGCGAGCCCGAAGTGTCCCCGAGCGAGCGGTAGATGCCCCACTTGGGGCGGACGCGGTCGGCGAGGAAGGTGTCGACGCCCGATTCGGACGCGTCGATCACCGTGGCGCCGCCGCTCTTGAGGATCCAGCGCACGGTCCCGGACGTGCCGTTGCCGATCTTCATCCGCAGGTCGACGTCGGTCCACTTGTCGTGGAGCGGTCCGAGGTCGGTACGGCCGACGAGGACGTCACCGGTGAACACCTTGAGCTCGATGGTCTGCACGCCGCCGACGCGCCGCAGCGACTGGACGAGGATCGGGGACGTGCCGGTGCCCGGCTGCTTCATCTGCATGATGTGGGTGAAGGTGGTGGTCGCCTTGAGCGAGCTGGGCAGGAACATCGAGTAGGTGATCCGCCAGGTCTGTCCGGACGTCCAGCGGAGGTACGAATCGCCGTTGCGGCAGCCGGTGACCTCGTTGCGCTGCCGGTCGGTGTGCGTGTCACGGTCGGCCGTGTGCATGGCGAAGCGGAAGTTGTCGCCCTCGGTGCGGATGTGGGGTGCGCCGGAGGGGTGCGAGCCGGCCCGGTCGTCCTCGATCGTCTCGAAGGCCCGGAGCCCGTCGCGGCTCGCGGAGGGTGACCAGCGCAGCTGCCAGGAGGCGGCGCTCGCCGGGGTCACGGGCAGTCCGGCCGCGACCGCGCCGCCGAGTGCCGCGCCGAGCACCGCCCTGCGGGATGCGTTCATGTCGGTGGTCCTTCCTTGCGGTAGAGGCAGCCGGGCGGCCGGTGTCGTGTCCCGCAGCCGGAGCGCGACGACCCCTGAGATGTGGGGGGCGGGAGTTCCACTGAACGACGCACACCGCACCACGGTTCATGTCGGTGTGCATCGTTCAGCCATCTGAAGCAGAGTCCCGCGTTGACGGGTCGCGGTCAATGGTCTGGACCGAGGAGACGGAGTGGTATCGCGCCAACTTCCAGGGCGGGAATGCGTCCACGGGGATGATCGTTGACGATAGGAGAAACCAACCGCCGACGTAAGGATCGACCGCTCGTGAGCAAGGTCCCCTTCATCACCCTCAACAACGGCGTCGCGATGCCGCAACTCGGCTTCGGTGTCTGGCAGGTGCCCGACGACGAAGCGGCGCAGACGGTCACGACCGCCCTGGAGGCGGGCTACCGCAGCATCGACACCGCCGCCATCTACGGGAACGAAGCGGGCACCGGCAAGGCCGTCGCCGGCTCCGGGATCGCCCGCGAGGAGCTGTTCGTCACCACCAAGCTGTGGAACTCCGAGCAGGGGTACGACTCGACCCTGCGCGCCTTCGACGCCTCGCTCGGGAAGCTGGGGCTCGACTACGTCGACCTGTACCTCATCCACTGGCCGATGCCGGCCAAGGACACGTACGTGGACACGTACAAGGCGTTCGAGAAGATCCTCGCGGACGGGCGCGCCAAGGCCATCGGCGTGTCCAACTTCCGCGTCGAGGACCTCGAGCGCCTCATCGGCGAGACGTCCGTCGTCCCGGCGGTGAACCAGGTCGAGCTGCACCCGCAGCTCCAGCAGTCCGCTCTCAGGGACTTCCACGCGAAGCACGGCATCGCCACCGAGGCCTGGTCGCCGCTCGGACAGGGCAAGGACCTCCTCCAGGCGCCGACGGTCGTAGCGGTCGCCCGCAAGCACGACCGCACGCCCGCCCAGGTGGTGCTGCGCTGGCACCTCCAGGTCGGGAACGTGGTCATTCCCAAGTCCGTGACCCCGTCCCGGATCCAGGAGAACATCGACGTGTTCGACTTCGAGCTCGACGCCGACGACCTGGCGGCGTTCACCGCCCTGGACGAGGGCCGGCGGCTCGGTCCGGAGCCGGCGGACGTCAACTCCTGAGCGGCCTGCGCCGCGGGCGCGAGGAGCCTTCGAGGACGCTGGACGGCGGGCCGGGCAACCGGCCCGCCGTTCGCTGTCGAACGACGGGGCACCGCCGCGGC